>NZ_JAAMOZ010000002.1 GCF_011758645.1 Brooklawnia cerclae
CGAGAACGATCGGCGCTTGTCCCAGGCACGAGCCGGCGCGAACGCCGTGGGCGAGCTGAGGCTCGTCCGCAAGGAGCAACTGGACGACGCGTCCGGCTACCACGCCATGGTCGAGCGAGTCGTCGACGAGTTCCTCGGGTGGCAGAGCGAGGATCGCGACTGGCTGGTGATCGAACAGGAGATCCGGCTGCTGGCGATGCGGGACGAGGAGTTCGGACGCTACCTGCTGGGCTACCACGGGGTCGTCTGTGAGGGCCTCCAGCGCATCCTCACCGAAGCGCTGGGGCGGAACGGTCTGCGCTTCACGATCGACGACACGAGCGCGGTGCGCATTGCCCTGGCCGTGTACACCGAATCGAACGTCCAGCGGGCCATGGGCGCCGCCGAGGAGGACATCCGGCTGCGCGACAAGCTCGTGTTCCTGATCGAGGCGATCACGGAACCCGTGTCGCCCGGGCGGGTGGAGTAGCCGGGGTCGGCGTCCGCCTCACTGCCCTCGGGGTCCGGTGGACCCGCGGGGCACCAGCCGTGCCGGAAGCTGGAGATCGGTGACGACGGCGTCGTGGTCGCGAATCAGCCCGAGGAGCAGTTCGGTGGCGGCCACGCCCAGCGCGTGGGTCGGCTGGTCGACGACGGTGATCGGCGGCGATACGACGGTCGTCCAGTTCTGATCGTCGAAGCCCACGAACGAGAAGCGCTCGGGCAGGCGGATCCCGCGTTCGGCGACGGCCTGGAAGGCGCCGTAGGTCAGGACCGCGTCGGTGCAGTACACGGCTGTGAAGTCGAGTCCTTCGTCGAGCGCTCGGCCGAACACCTTCGAGGCGGATGTCGCGGAGTACTCGGCGTGGATCACGAGGGAGTCGTCCACCACCAGTCCGCGCTCCTCGAAGGCCCGGGCGAAACCGATCTGGCGTTGCTGGGACGGTCTCAAGGCCGTGTCGTCGGCTCCGGACGCGATGAGGTCCGCCGTCTGGACGCGGGCGGGGGCCTCGGTGATCAGTGCCACCCGCCGGTGTCCGAGATCCAGCAGGTGGCCGGCTGCGAGCCGGGACGCGCCCACGTGGTCGAGGCTGACCAGAGGCACGTGACCGAGCGCGGGCGTGCGCCGGTCGAGGAGGACGACCGGCGACCCCTCGGCCACCAGTCGCTCGATGGCACGCGGGTGTTCCTGGAAGACCGGGGCGATCACGAACCCGTCGACCCGCTTCTCCGCGAGCACCTCGATCGACCGCTCCTCGACCGCGGCGTCGTTGTCGGTGTTGGTGAGCAGCACCTCGAAACCGTTGGCGCGGGCGGCATCGATGAGGCCCCGCATCACCGCGGAGAAATACGGGCTGGCAATGTCGGGTATCACGGCGGCGATCGTCATGCTGGCCCCCGATGCCATCGCCTTGGCAAGGGCGTTCGGGCGATATCCGAGTTTCTCGGCTGCGGTCAGAACTCTGCGCCGCGCCTCCTGGCTGGCCGATCCTCGTGAGGCCAGGACCCGCGCGGCGGTCGACTTCGAGACCCCGGCCTCGCGGGCTATGTCGACCACCGTGATCGAGTGGCGTCGGGAGTGCGGCAAAGAGGTGGTCCTTCCTCGGGGCCAGGACGGTGACGAGCGACAGCGTAGCGGCGAAGCCAGTGCTCCCCGGCCGTGGTTTGTTACGACTGCGTCAATTCTGCCAGACGCCATTGACACCGTTCCCAGGATGGTGAAGATTTGCTGCATCCCCAATGTGGGATCGTTCCCAAAGCAGCTTGGTAGCACGACCGGAACGGACGAGGACTCACAGCGGTGTCACCATTCCAGGGTGTGGTGCACCGCCGGTTCGCCGCCCGCCTCCGGTCAGGTGCGGGTCGCCGGATGGCGGCACGTCCCGCGACGAGGCTGCCAACCGAAGGAGAGAACTGATGCGGAGAGAACATGCGCCCTCGGCGCTGCGTGGTGCGCTGCACCGCGTGGTGGCGGTGGGCCTCGCGCTCGCGCTGAGCGCCGGTGCCGTCGCCTGTAGCGCGAACACGGGAGAAGACAGCACGACCGTCCTGACCTACGGTCTCGACAGTGACGTGCCCAACCTGCAGACCCTCAAGAACCAGGGCAGCGCGTCCATGATCCTCAACAGCGTGCTGCACCGTGGCCTGGTGCAGTACGACGCGGACGGAAACATCGTCCCTGCGCTGGCGGCCGAGGTATCGGACGTCGACAAGCAGGAATACACCTTCGTCCTTCACGAGGGGCTGACCTTCCACGACGGCAGCGCCCTCACCAGCGAGGACGTCAAGGCTTCGCTCGAAGCCATGGCTGATGCCGACAACGTCGCCAAGATGTACCCGGCCGCCAAGAACATCGTCAGTATCGACACCCCCGACGACCTCACCACGATCGTGAAGCTGTCGGCTCCCGATGCGGCGTTCCTGTCCTACATGGCCGACGTCTCCGGGGCGATCCTGCCCTCCGAGAGCATCGGTCAGGAGGACCCGACGTACGTCGGCGCCGGCCCCTACAAGTTCGTCAGCTACGAGAACGGCTCGGAGTTCGTCGTCGAGAAGTTCGACGACTACTACGAAGAGGACAAGCCGTCGATCGACCGGATCGAGTTCAAGATCCTGTCCGACCAGTCCGCGCGCGACAGCGCCCTGCTGAGCGGAAGCGTGGACGCGGTCTCGTTCGTCGGCTGGAACAACTACGACCAGGTCTCGGCGAACAGCAACCTCGTGCTGGACGAGACCGAGGGCCCGTTCATGTACCTGCTGTTCAACACCACGTCGGACAGCCCGTTCTCCAACCCGCTGGTGCGCCAGGCCGTCGCCTACGCGGTCGATCGCCAGGCCGTCGTCGACTCCGCTCTTGCGGGACGCGGCGAGCCGCTGTCGGGCATGCCGATCCCGGAGAGCAGCGAGTACTACAACGAGGAACAGGCCAACTACTACACGCAGGACCTCGACAAGGCCAAGGAACTGCTGGCCGAGGCCGGCTACCCGAACGGTTTCACCGCGACGATGCTGTCCTCCTCGCAGTACGACTTCCATCAGAACACCGCGATCTCGGTGCAGGCCGACCTCAAGAAGATCGGGATCGAACTCGAGATGGTCATGCCCGACTGGCCCACGCGTCTGGAGATCGGCGCCGCCGGTGACTACGACATCGCCGTCTACGGCACTGTCGGGATCACCAACGACCCGTCGTTCCTCGATCAGCTGCTGACCCCGGCGGGTTCGCAGAACGCCCCGTTCGGTTACGACGACCCGACGGTGAACGACCTGCTCACCCGTGGACGGGCCGCGACCGACGAGACGGAGCGCAAGGCGATCTACGACGAGCTGGGCGCCTACGTCCTGGAGAACGCCCCGATCGTCGGGCTGGCCTGGCGGTCGCAGGCCTACGGTTATGACAAGAAGGTGTCCGGGTTCAGCAACATCCCGGGATTCCTCACCTTCGACTCCGGTTACACACTCGCGGACGCGACCATCGGTTGATCGTCCGAGCGCTGCGCGGTGGGGCACTCCCGTCGTCCCACCGCGCAGCGTCTATGTGACGGGTATCAGACGCAGGAGCAGGACAGGATCGATCATGGTTCTCACCATCGCGAAACGGCTGGCAGCGGGCGTGGGTCTGCTGTTCGTGGTCGCGACCCTCATTTTCATCGCGCTGCACCTCGTTCCGGGTGATCCGGCGCGGACGATCCTCACGGGCACGGGGGCCGTCCCGACCGACGCGGCCGTGGAGAACCTGCGCGAGCAACTCGGCCTGAACCTCCCGCTCGGCCAGCAGTACCTGCGCTACCTGCACGAACTGGTGACCGGGTCGCTGGGCACCTCGCTCAACGACAATCGTCCGGTCATCGAACTGATCGGCGAAAGACTCCCGCGCACCCTCCAGCTCATCGGCTCCACGACGGTGGTCTCGGTGATCGTCGGTGTGACCATCGGTGCACTCGCGGCACGGCGCGGGGGTCTCATCGATCGTATCGTCATGGTGCTGACCTCCTTCGCCGTGGCTGTCCCGGCATACGTCGCCGCCGTGCTGTTGGTCTATTTCGTCGGGGTGAAGCTGCAGTGGCTGCCCAGCGGCGGCTACGTCGACCCGGCGGTCGACGTAGGACGTCACCTGCGGGCGCTCGTGCTCCCGACGATCTCGTTGTCGCTGGGATTCTCCGGCATCGTGGCGCGCATGACCCGATCGGCCGTGCTCAACGTCGGCAACCAGGACTGGGTGCGCACGGCGCTGTCCGTCGGGCTGACCCGGGGGCAGGTCTTCCGCCGTCACGTGCTACGCAACTCGCTGAGCCCCGTGGTGACGGTCACCAGCCTGCAGATGGGTGGTCTGCTGGGCGGCACGGTGATCATCGAGCGGGTGTTCAGCTGGCCCGGCTTGTCGGGCCTGCTCATCGACGGCGTCACCAGCCGTAACTATCCGGTGGTGCAGGGCATCGTGATCCTCATCGCCGCTCTGTTCATCCTGCTCAACATCGTGGTCGACATCGTGTACGGCCTGCTCGATCCACGAGGGAGGTCGAAGTGAAGCAAGGGTTGCGCGCGTTCTGGCGCGAGTTCCGGTCACCCGGCACCGCGGCCGCGGGGATCTTCCTGGCGCTGCTGATCCTGATGGCGATCTTCGCAGGCCTGGTGGCGCCCTACGATCCCGTCGCGCAGAGCGACGTCCGGCTGGCCCCTCCCGGATCGGGGCACCTGCTGGGCACCGACCAGTTCGGCAGGGACATCCTGTCGCGGCTCCTCATCGGCGGCCGGGTCGACCTGACGGTGTCGTTCGGGGCGTCCCTGCTGGCCATGTGCATCGGCGTATTGCTGGGGCTCGCGGGCGGGACGGCCCGCAGCTTTCTCGGAGGGCTTGCCATGCGGGCGGTCGAGGTGGTGCTGGCGTTCCCGCCGATCGTGCTGGCGCTGCTCGTCGTCACGCTGTTCGGGCAGGGCGAGCTGACCCTCGTGGTCACGATGGGCGTCCTGTTCGCCCCCGCCTTCGCGCGCATCGTCTACGGCGAGGTGCTCACGGTGAGGTCGCTGGAGTACGTGCAGGCCAGCACGGCGATCGGGACGCCGAGGTCGCGGATCGTCTTCGGCGTGATCCTCCCGGCCGTCTACCCGCCGATCCTCGTCCAGCTGTCGCTCACGCTCGCCTCGGCGATGCTGCTGTCGTCCGGCCTGAGCTACCTGGGGCTGGGAACCGTGCCACCCACACCCTCGTGGGGCGGCATGATCGCCGAAGGACAAGCGCTGATGATGACCTCCCCGCTCCTGCTCCTGGTGAGCAGCGGCGTCGTCGTGGCCACCATCCTGTCCTTCTCCGTGCTGGCGGACGCCTTGGAGAAGGCCCTCGACCCGAGGCGCCGGAAGAGCCGGGTGGAGCTCACCCCGGCCACCGTCACCCCGACGTTCGGGGGACCGTCCGAGCCGGATCCATCAACGCAGGGGGCAGCATGAAATACGGTGCGCATTCGCAGATGTTCGTGGACGACATCGCCGAGGACCCGGCAGGGGTCTTCCGGCTGGTGGCGAGCTACGGGCTGGACGCGGTGGAGGTGCACGTAGCTCGTGCCGAGGACTTCCCGGCCGATGCGGTGGCCGAGGCGGCCGCCGAGACGGGTCTCGACGTCGTCCTCGGGACGGCGCTCGGCGCGGACCGTTCGACCATCTCGGACGATCCCGAGGTGCGCGCACGTGGGATCGCACATCTCGAGGGTTGCATCCGGATCGCCGAGAAGGTGGGTGCGCGGAAGATCGCCGGCGGTATCCACTCGGCCAACGGTGTGTTCGTGGGTCGTGGACGTACCGACGAGGAGTGGAACCGCTCGATCGAGGCCCTGAGGACCGTGGCGCCGAAGGCGGAGGCGGCCGGTGTGCTGCTCACCGTCGAACCGGTCAGCCGCTACTCCGGGTACTTCCTCAACACCGCCGCCGACGCGATCGCGCTGGTGGAGGCCGTCGGTTCGTCCAGCGTCAAGGTGCAGTTGGACACCTACCACATGAACATCGAGGAGGCCGATCCGGCCGCGGCGATCAGGGCGACCGGGGGCCTGCTCGGTCATTTTCACGCCGTGGAGAACAACAGAGGCGTCCCCGGCACCGGGCAGGTGCCCTGGGCGGCCGTGTTCGCGGCGCTCGCCGACATCGGCTACGACGACCTGATGGTGTACGAACACTTCCCACTCGACCTGCCGAGGATGGCGGTGCGGACGCACACGTGGCGGCACCTGGCGACCTCGCGCGAGGTCTGCATCGACGGCACGGCGAACCTGAAGGCGGTGGCGAATGGCTCCGGAGAGTGACGGACCGCTGCTGCGGGTCGCGGGGCTGACAGTAGGCTTCGGCGAGCCCTCCGCCCCGGTGGTCGACGATCTGCACTTCGACGTGACCACGGGTGAGACGGTCGCGCTGGTCGGGGAATCCGGCTCCGGCAAGACCATGACCGCGATGTCGGTGCTCGGTCTGCTGCCCCCGACGGCCACGGTCACCGGTTCTGTGCGGTTGGCCGGCAAGGAGGTCATCGGTGCACCGGAGGACCAGCTGAGGGCGATCCGCGGGCGGAGCGCCGCGATGATCTTCCAGGAGCCGATGACGGCCTTCAACCCCGTCTACACCGTCGGCAGGCAGATCGTCGACGCCCTGCGGGCCAGGGAGCGCATCTCGCGGGCCGAGGCCATGAACCGTGCCGTCGACCTGCTGCGGCGGGTCGGGATCCCCGAGCCGGAGCGGCGGGCGAAGAGCTATCCGCACGAACTGTCGGGCGGGCAGCGGCAGCGGGCGATGATCGCCCTGGCGATCTCGGGGAACCCGTCCCTGTTGATCGCCGATGAGCCCACCACCGCCCTCGACGTCACGGTCCAGGCGGAGATCCTCGCGCTGATGAAGGGTCTTCAGCGCGATCTCGGCATGGCGATCCTGCTGATCACCCACGACATGGGAGTGGTCGCCGAGATGGCCGACCGCGTCGTGGTGATGAAGGACGGGATCGGCGTCGAGCAGGCCGATGTCTTCGAGCTGTTCGAAGCGCCCCGGAACGACTACACCCGCGCCCTGCTGGAGGCCGTTCCGCGACCGGGTGTGGGTGGCAGGCTGCACCGCCTGTCGGTCGGCGAGCCCGCACGCGCCGAGGGTGAGGACGAGTCGCCGGCCCTCGAGGTCTCCCACCTCAGCGTCCGTTATCCGGGCAAGTTCCTCTCGCCGGGCTTCCTGGCCGTCAACGATGTGTCGCTGACGATCCCCCGCGGGCAGGTGCTGGGCCTGGTGGGTGAGTCGGGATCGGGGAAGTCGACGATCGGCAAGACGATCGCCGGGCTGCTGCGTCCCGAATCGGGAACCGTCACCGTGGCGGGCAAGGACGCCCTGGTCTCCAGCGAGAGCAGGCTGCGGGAGATCCGCCGGAACTACGGCATGGTCTTCCAGGATCCGGCGTCCTCGCTCAATCCCCGCAACTCCATCGGGCAGAGCATCGCCGAGCCGTTGCTGGTGCACGCCAGGTCGCTGACCGCGTCCCAACGGCAGGCCAGGGTCAACGAACTCCTCGAACAGGTGGAGTTGCCGGTCGCCTGGCACGTCCGGTTCCCGCACGAGCTGTCCGGGGGCCAGCGCCAGCGGGTCGGCATCGCGCGGGCGCTGGCCGCCAACCCGCACCTGTTGATCGCGGACGAGCCGACGAGCGCCCTCGACGTGTCGGTGCAGGCCGCCGTCCTGGAACTGTTCCAGCGTCTTCAGCGCGACCTGGGCTTCTCCTGTCTGTTCATCAGCCACGACCTGGCCGTCGTGGAGATCCTGGCCGACCGCGTGGCGGTGCTGGCCGACGGCGCGCTGGTGGAGGAGGGCGACGCGGAGCAGGTGCTGCGCTCGCCGGTCACCGATTACACCAAGAGGCTCATCGCTGCGGCACCCGTGCCCGATCCCCGAGTCCAACGGGCTCGGGCCGCGGCCCGGATCGAGACGGAGGCCGCAGCTCTCACGTCCTGATACAACCATTGGGATCGTTCCCAAACGCTGGTCGAACCAGTATTGTTGGGAACGGTCTCACACCCCAGTCGACACCATCTCCCGAAAGGCACAAGGCAGCATCATGACCGATCTGATCGAAGTCCCTGACGACTTCGAAGCTTCGATCCAGCACGCCCTCGACCAGGACGACGCCGCTCGCGCGATCGTGGCCACCGCATTGGACAAGGGCCTGGAGCGGGTCTACCTCGTGGGCTGTGGTGGTTCGCACTTCGGCACCTACCCCGCGTTCGACCTCCTCGACCGGAACACCACGGCATTCGCGACCCAGCGGATCTCCAGCGCCGAACTCACCTCCCGCGCACCCGCCGGCCTGAACGAGCACGCGTTGGTGATCGCCGCCTCGCATTCGGGCAATACCCCGGAGACTGCGGACGCGGCGGAGTTCGCCCGTACGCGGGGCGCGACCGTGGTGGCCATCGCTCGCGAGGGCGACTCGCGGCTGGCCCGTGCCGGGCACGTCCACCTGGACTATCCGAACACCATCACCATCACCGAGCCCAAGCTCGTCCACAACGAGCAGTTGGCGCTGGCCCTGCTCGAGGGAGTCGGCGCCGGTGAGAAGGCCGCCCTCCTGCGTCCGAGCCTCGCGGCGCTGCCCGCGGCGCTGCGCGCGGTGAAGGACGAGATCGCCGCAACCGGTGAACGGGTGGCCGACGTGGTGGCCGACGCCCCGCTCAGCTACATCGTGGCGGGTGGAGCCGCCTACGGCATGGCCAAGATGATGGCCTGGTGCTACTTCCAGGAGATGCAGTGGATGAACGCCGCGGCCATCAACGGCGGTGACTTCTTCCACGGCCCGCTGGAGATGATCGGCCCCGACACCCCGCTGGTGGTGCTCCAGGCCGAGGACGACGCACGTGCGCTGGGCGAACGTGTCGTCCGTTTCGGGGAGCAGTACACGTCCCAGTTGGCGGTGATCGACACCGCCGGCCTCACGCTGCCCGGCATCGACCCGCAGGCGCGGCCCGATCTCAGCGTGCTCGCGCTCATGAGCGCGGAGCGCCGGGTGCTCGATCATGTGGCGGCCCGGCGTGGCCACGACACATCCGTTCGCCGTTACATGTACAAGGTTCAGTATTGAGATGAGGTTGTTGGGAGCAGGCGACAATGTCGTTGATCGCTATCGAAGCCTCGGGCGATACTTCCCGGGCGGCAACGCGGTCAACGTGGCGGTCTTCGCCGCCCGGCAGGGCGCGGCGAGCGCCTACCTGGGTGTGGTCGGGGACGACGAGGCCGGCAAGCACGTTCTGGCCGCACTGGATGCCGAGCGGGTGGACACGAGCCATGTGCGGGTTGTCCACGGGCCGAACGCCACGGCCGATGTCGACCTGGTCGGCAACGATCGGGTCTTCGTGGGTTCCGACCGTGGCGTGGCGATGTTCACCCCGGATGCCCGGCAGCTCGACGTCATGGCCGGATATGACGTGGTCCATTGCGGCTACGCCTCCGCGATGCTGGCCAGCGTCCCCGACCTCGTTCAGCACACCAAGGTCTCCTATGATTTCGCCAACCGGTTCGTGGCCGATGACATCGTCCGCCACGCCGGTGGCCTGTATCTCGCGGCTTTCTCGGCGGGGCACCTGCCTTCCGACGAGGCCCTGCGGCTGGTTGAGCGTGCCACGGCAGCCGGCGCTCGCTACGTTCTCGCCACCCGGGGCGCCGCCGGCGCCTATCTCGCCGGGCCGCACGGCGTGACGTTCGCCGCTGCGGAACCGATCAAGGCCGTCGACACCCTGGGTGCCGGTGACGCGTTCATCGCCACCGTGCTCGTTCGCCTGTTCGCGGGCGATCCACCCGGGGTCGCGACGACCGCCGCGAGCCACGTCGCGGCCCAGGTCTGCCTCGACTACGGTGCCTTCGGCCACGGTGCCGCCTATTCTCCGGACGACGCGACGACCACATCCGTCTCCACTACGAAAGGAGCAGCCTCATGAGCCTGCGCATCGGCGTGGACACGGGGGGAACCTTCACCGACGTGTGCGCCTTCGATGAGCAGACCGGGCGTCTGCACGTCCGCAAGGTCTCCAGCACGCCCGCCGACCCCGGCATGGCCATCCTCCAGGGGGTGGCCGAGATCCTCGACCAGATCGGGGACCGCCGGATCGGTGAGGTCTCCTACTTCGCCCACGGCACCACGGTCGGCACGAACGCGCTGCTCACCGGCGGAGGCGTGCGCACCGGCCTGATCACCACTCGCGGCTTCCGCGACCTGCTCGAACTCGGGCGGGGCCGTCGTCCCTCCATGTACGACATCCAGGTCGACAAGCCCGAGCCCTTCGTCCCCCGGCATCTGCGCCTGGAGGTCACCGAGCGCGTCCGGCACACCGGGGCGATCGAGACCCCGCTGGACGAGAACGACGTCCGCGTGGCCGTGCGCGCTCTGAAGGACGCGGGCGTCGAGTCCGTGGCCGTCTGCCTGCTGTACAGCTACCTCGTGGACGACCACGAGAAGCGCATCGCCGAGATCATCGCCGAGGAGTTCGGGGATGCCTATGTGTCACTGTCGAGCGAGGTGCTGCCGGAGTTCCGGGAGTACGAGCGGCTGTCCACGGTGGTCACGAACGCCTACGTCGGCCCCGTCGTCTTCCGCTACCTCGTGCGGCTGCGCGAGAAGCTCGCCGAAGCGGGGCTCAAGGCGGTGCCGCACGTCACGCAGAGCAACGGTGGTGTCATCCCGTTCCAGACCGCGGAGCAGATGCCCGTGCGGCTGATCCTGTCCGGCCCGAGCACCGGCGTGGTGGGGGCGGCGCAGATCTGCCAGGCGGCGGGCTTCGGCGACATCATCACCTTCGACATGGGTGGCACCAGTTCGGACGTCTCGCTCGTCCAGGACGGCAAGCCCAAGGTCACCTCGGGCATGGAACTCGACAACCGCCCGATCCGTTCCCCGATGCTCGACATCCACACCGTGGGCGCCGGCGGCGGCTCGCTGGGGTGGATCGACAGCGGCGGCCATCTGCGCGTCGGCCCGCAGAGCGCCGGAGCCATGCCCGGCCCGGCCTGCTACGGCAACGGCGGCGAGGCCACCGTGACCGATGCGAACGTGGTGCTGCGGATGCTCAACCCGGAATACCTGCTCAACGGGCAGATGAAGATCGACCGGGAGCTCTCGGTGGCGGCCGTCGACAGGCTCGGCGGGCAGCTCGGCCTCAGCGCCGAACAGGCCGCGCTGGGCATCCTGCGCGTGGTCACGGCAAACATGGCCCGCGCGATCCGGGTGGTCTCGGTGCAGCGCGGTTACGACCCCCGCGACTACGCCCTGGTGCCGTTCGGCGGGGCGGGCCCGCTGCACGCGTCCCGGCTCGCCCGTGAACTCGGCATGACCACCGTCGTCGTGCCGGAGATCCCGGGTGCGCAGTCGGCGCTCGGCCTGCTGATGACCGACGTGAAGACCGACTTCATGAAGACCCAGATCGTCGGGCTGGACGCCGCGCACGTGTCCGAGATCGAGGCCGCCTTCGCGGTGCTCGACGAGCAGGCCGCGGAGTGGTTCGCCGAGGAAGGCGTCTCGTCCGAGGGACGCTCGGCCGTTCGCCGCATCGAGCTGCGCTACGCCGGGCAGAACTTCGAACTCCCGGTCGAACTGCCGGAGGGTCTGCTGGTGCCCGTCGAGCTCCCGTCCGGCCTGGAACTGTCGGACGAGGCGATCGGCTGGATCACCGAGGCGTTCCACGTCGCGCACGAGCGCGTCTACGGCTATCGCTCCCCCGAGTCGCCGATCGAGGCGGTCACCTTCCGCCTGGAGGCCCACGGAACGGCCCCGCAGGTCGGCCTGCACACGTACGAGGCCGCCGGTCCCGACGCGAGTTCGGCGGTCATCGGGACGCGCGAGACATGTTTCGACGCCGATGCCGGCTATCAGCGGATCGACGTCTACGACCGGGCGCTGCTGCGTCCGGGGAACACGATCAGCGGGCCCGCGATCGTGGAACAGATGGACACCACCACCGTCCTGCTGCCCGGCGACACCCTGGTGGTGGACGAGTGGAAGAACCTGATCATCCGGATCGAGGACGGTATCAATGAGCTCTGACAACGCAGAGGCCCGGCAGGTGGCCCAGGATCCCGTCCTCGTCGAGGTCATCGGCTCAGCGCTGTCGACCATCGTCGAGGAGATGAGCGAGACCCTGGTCAAGGCCGCGTTCTCGCCCAACATCAAGGAGCGGCGCGACTGCACGGCGAGCCTCTTCGACGCCGCCGGCCAGGCGATCGCCCAGGACGAGGGCGGATCCCCGCTCCACCTGGGGTCGCTGATGGGCATCGTCGGGGCGATCCGCAGCCGGTTCGGCGAGGCCGACATCCGGCCCGGCGACGTCTTCATCGGCAACGATCCCTACTCCGGCGGCGGTTCGCACCTGCCCGACATCGTCCTGGCCTCCCCGATCTTCGTCGAGGGCGAACTCACGGCCTGGGCGGCCGCCCTGGCCCACCACGCGGACTTCGGCGACCGGGGCCACGCCCACATCTACCAGGAGGCCATCCGCATCCCACCCGTGCACCTCGTGCGGGAAGGCGTCATGCAGGACGAACTGCTCGCCCTGATCCTGCTGAACTGCCAGATCCCCGAGGAGCGGAAGGCCGATCTCCGCGCCCAGCAGGCCGCACTGCGGGTGGCCATCACCCGCTACACCGAGCTGTGCGGGCGGTACGGGGCCGACCGGATGCGGGCCGTCGGGCAGGAACTGCTCGACTACACCGAGCGACGCACCCGCGCGGCGATCGCCGCGTTCCCCGACGGTGAGTACACCTTCAGCGACAAGTTCGACTGCCCCGAGCTGGACGACGAGCTGACGCTGCGGGTGCGCATCGTGGTGGACGGCGACGAGATGCTGTTCGACTTCGCCGGAAACCCACCGCAGGTGCGCGCGAGCGTCAACGTGGTCTGGTCGGGTCTGTATGCGGCCGTCTACTACACGGTGAAGACGATGATCGACCCCGACATCAACCCGAACGCGGGGTTGTACCGGCCGATCCGCATCGAGGCGCCGAAGGGCTCGATCCTCAACAGCGTCGAGCCCGCTGCCGTGAACGGCCGTAGTGAGACCTGCCAGCGGGTGGTCGACCTGATCACCGGCGCGCTGGCGCCCGCGGTGCCCGAGCGGGTGACGGCGGCGTCCAACGGCGCCAACACGGGCGTCCACTTCTCGGGGCACGACTCGGCACGCGACCGCGACTTCGTCTACCTGGAGACCATCGGGGGAGGCTCCGGTGCCCGGTTCGACAAGGATGGGCTCGACGGCGTCCAGGTGCACATGACGAACACCTCGAACCTGCCGGTCGAGAGCCTTGAGGCCGAGTATCCCCTTGTCGTGGAGGCATACGAGTTGCTGGACGACTCGGGTGGCATCGGCGAGCACCGGGGTGGCCTCGGAATCCGCAGGAAGGTGCGGGTGGAGGCCGACGACGTGCACTTCTGGCTCGACACCAGTCGGCTGCGCTCGCGGCCCTGGGGACTGTTCGGCGGCGGGGAAGGCGACTCGGCACGCTGTGTGCTCAGCGAGGACGCCCGGCCGATCGACCACGGGTACACCGTGTTGCAGCCCGGGCAGACCGCCTCGATCGAGACGGCCGGGGCCGGTGGCTACGGTTCCCCGGCGAAGCGCCCGCCCGAGTCGGTCGACCAGGACCTGCGCGAGGGCAGGATCTCGGCCGAGACCGCCGAGCAGTACCGGGAACTCCGCGAGAAGGGCTGAGCGCTCAGCGGTCGTTTCGACAGGCTCAACGATCGTTTCGACGGGCTCAACGGGCGTTTCGACGGGCGTTTCGACAAGCTCAACGGGCGTTTCGACAGGCTCAACGGGCGTTTCGACAGGCTCAACGGGCGTTTCGGCGGGTGGCGGCGATCGTTTCGACAGGCTCAACGAGCGTCTCGCTCCCGGTCCTTGAGCTTGTCGAAAGGACCTCGACATGGGTGAGCCCGGCGAACTCCTCGGGTCTCGGTCCTTGAGCTTGTCGAAAGGACCGAGACCCTCACAGCCCCATGACGCCCAGGGCCGCATTGACGACGGATCCCGCGTCGAGGCGATGGGCGGCGTAGAGGTCGGCGACGGCCCCGGACTGGCCGAACGCGTCCACACCGAGGCTCGCCGAACAGACGCCGAGTGCTCCTCCCAGCCAGGCGAGATGGTGGCTGGACGCGTCCTGCACCGTGACGATCGGCGCGCGGTGCGGGAAGCAGGCCCGCAGGACGCCCGGCAGGTCGGGCACGCGCGCCGAGCCGATGCCGTCCTCCACGCCGCGGCGCCACGCCCGGTAGAGGCGGCCCGGGCTGGTGATGTCGACGACGTCGACCGCCACGCCCTCGTCCGACAATTCGTCGGCGGCGGCGAGCACCTCGGGCATCACCGCGCCGGTGGCGGCCAGCGTGACGCGCGGCCGTGGCGCGTCGTCCTCGTCGGCGGCACGCAGCCGGTAGGCGCCCTGGAGCACCTGTGAACGCAGCGACGCCTCGCCGATGCGGGCGAGGGCGTCGGCGAACGGCTGCTGGGGGATCGTCCGCGTGCTGAGCCGGAAATACCCCACCTCGGGGTGGACGCCGTCGGCGGCGGCGACCCGCGCCAGCGCGTCGCACAGCGTCCAGTCGAGTGCCTGCACGTAGGCGGGTTCGTGGTAGGTGACCCCCGGGAGCTCCGTGCCGATCGAGGCGGTGACGGTCGACTGGTGCGACCCGCCTTCCGGAGCGAGGGTGACGCCCGAGGGTGTGCCGGCGAACACGAAGCCCGCGCCCGTGTAGGCGGCGTAGATGAGCGCGTCGAGGCCGCGGCAGACGAACGGGTCGTAGAGCGTCCCGACGGGCAGCAGCCGTTGGCCCGAGAAGGCCTCGGCACTCCCGAGCTGGCCCAGCAGGCTGAACATGTTCATCTCGGAGATCCCGAGTTCGATGTGCTGGCCGGTGGGGGTCTCGCGCCAGCGCAGCATCGGGTCGTCCGACCAGGTGCGGCGCTCGTGCTCGGCAAAGATGCCCGTGCGATTGATCCAGCCCGCGAGGTTGGTCGAGGTGGCGACGTCCGGCGAGGTGGTCACGAGGTAGGGGCGGACGCGTTCGTCGCGTGACAGGTCGACCAGGATGCGCCCGAACCCTTCCTGGGTGCTGATCGGCCGCGCGACATGGGGAGACGTCGTGACCGGGACGACCGGCCGGGGCCCGGAGGGACGCGGGGAACGTCGCAGGTGGGCGGCGCGCTCGGCCAGGAGGCGCCCCTCGGGCGAGTCGGGCGCGAAGCGGTCCCATTCGGTGTCGGCCGTGAGGCCGATGCGGTCGCGGAGCTGCTCGACCTGTTCGGTGGTCAGGACGGCCGCGTGGTTGCGGGCCTGGCCCTGGATCGGCAGCCCCCATCCCTTGTGGGTGTAGGCGAACACGACCGTCGGCCGCGTCGGGTCCGCGTCCGACTGCCTCAGGGCGTCGAGGACGCTGGCCAGGTCGTGACCGCCGAGGTCGGTCACGAGGCCCGCGACGGTCTGGTCGTCCAGGTCGTGCAACAAGGCGTCTACCTCGCCGGGTGCGCCTGCCAGGAAGCGGTCGCGCAGGTCGCCGGGTGCCAGGCCGAACAGCGACTGGTAGCGCTCGTTGGGCATGGCGTCGATCCACTCGAGCAGGGCGCCGCCGTCGTTGTCGTCCACGAAACGGCGGAGGCGGTGCCCGTACTTGACCTCGATCGCCTGCCAGCCGTGGGCGGCGAAGGCGGCGTGCCAAGGGCTGATCCGCACGTCGGGGACGATCCGGTCGAGCGACTGGCGGTTGAAGTCGACCAGCCAGGTCACCTGGCCCAGAGCGGTGGTGGCAGGGTCGTGCACGGCCTCCCAGACGTTGCCCTCGTCCAACTCGGCGTCCCCCAGGACGGCGACGAACCGCGACCGGGGACGCTCGCCGAAGTGCGCGTTCACGTAGTCACGGGTCGTGGCGGCGAAGATCGTCGCCGTGGGGCCGAGCCCCACCGATCCCGTCGAGAAGTCGACCCGATCGGGGTCCTTGGTGCGCGACGGGTACGCCTGGAGCCCGCCGAACCGGCGCAGCGCCGTCAGCTGCGAGGCGTCCAGCGTGCCCATGAGGTAGTTCAGGGCATGCAGCACAGGGCTGCTATGCGGCTTGACGGCGACGAGGTCGTCCGCGTCGAGGTGGTGCAGGTACAGCGCGGTCATCAGCGTCACCATCGATGCGCACGACGCCTGGTGACCGCCTACTTTCAGCCCGTCGGGATTGGGCCGGCGGTGGTTGGCCACCTCGATCATGTTGGTCGCGAGCCACAGCACCCGCTGCTGGATGTCGTCCAGAACCTCGAGATCGGCCGATGTGTCCGACGCCTTGTAGCCCGACATGTCCACCTCCGTTGGCGCGCGGTCGAAGCTGCCAACAATCTAGCCCGTGACGTGGTGCGACGAGATGCCGCCCCGGTCGGGAGATAGTTCCTGAGAACTCCCGGAATAGTTGACGTCTCAATCAAGTTGAGGTGGGTGTGAACGCCCGGATCCTCCGTTGGCGTGACGACCCAAGGAGCAACGGAAATGACTGAGATCGCAACCGAGAACCTCAACGAAGCCCTCACCGGCGAGTGGACCATCGACGCGGCCCACACCCGTATCGGCTTCTCCGCGCGCCATGCCATGGTGACCAAGGTGCGCGGCACCTTCAAGGAGTTCGAAGGCACCGCCCATATCGATGCCGTCAACCCCGCCAACTCGCACGTGGAGGTCACGATCCAGGCGTCGTCCATCGACACCGGCAACGAGGTCCGTGACAACCACATCCGCACCAACGACTTCCTCGAGATCGAGGCATACCCCACCATCACCTTCACGTCCACCAAGGTGGAGCGCCTGGACGAGGACACCGTCCGCATCACCGGCGACCTGACCATCAAGGCCACCACGCGTGAGGTCAGCCTCGACTTCGCCATCGGCGGCGTGGCCAAGGATCCCTTCGGCAACACGCGCGCCGGGTTCGAGGGCACCACCTCGATCAACCGTCAGGACTACGGCGTGGCCTTCAACGCGGCCCTGGAGACCGGCGGCGTCCTCGTGTCCGACAAGGTCGGCATCGACATCGAGGTCTCCGTCGTCAAGGCGCAGTAACCCGAACGCCTACCCCAACGGTCGCGGCTCGTCCCGACCGTCTCGGCCGGCAGCCGATCCCCGCGAATGGCGGGTCGGCTGCCGTCCTCATGTCCGGACGTGTTCCCGGTCCGGGGGACGGGGAGGCGTCCTACACTGCCTTCATGGCGATCGAGGTCGGTGATCAGGAGTTCGACGCGTGCGTCGACGAGGCACTCGACTCGATTCCCGACGAACTTGCCGAACTCATCGACAACTGTGTCGTCCTCGTCGAGGAAGAGCCCCCACCGGGCGAGGATCTGTTCGGCTACTACGACGGGGTTCCGCTGACCGAGCGCGGTGGCGACTACACCGGCGTGCTGCCCGACCGGATCCTCATCTTCCGGGGCCCGCACAGGCGCGAGTGCGGCACGTTGGACGAGTTGGTGGACGAGATCCACATCACGGTCGTCCACGAGATCGCTCACCATTTCGGCATCGACGACGAGGCCCTGCACGATCTCGGTTATGACTGACCTTCCACCGCTACGGCAAGGGATGATGTAGGCGGCGTGAGGCCCCGCTATTCTGATCTGGGTGCCCGTTCGGGCTCGATCGGAGGTGACATGCCCAGGACGCTGCTGATCATGCCGGCGTGGAACGAGGAAGAGGTCATCGCCGGGACGATCGCGGAGGTCAAGGCCGTGCTTCCCGACATGGACCTGCTGGTGGTCAACGACGGCTCCACCGACGGCACCGTCAGGGTGGCCGAGGCAGCGGGTGCGCGCGTCCTCAGCCTGCCGTTCAACCTGGGCGTCGGCGGAGCGATGCGCGCGGGGTACACCTACGCGGCACGATTCGGCTACGAGCGGGCTATCCAGTTGGACGCGGACGGCCAGCACGACCCGCGGAATGTGCCCAAGGTGCTCGCCGGCCTCGAGAACGCGAACATCTCGATCGGCTCCCGGTTCGCGGGCAGTGGCGACTACGAGGTGCGCGGTCCCCGGAAGTGGGCCATGCAGGTGCTGTCGCGAATCGTGTCGTCCCTGGCCAGGACGCGACTCACCGATATCACCAGCGGTTTCCGCGCGGCCGACCGGGTGGCCATCACCCAGTACGTCAAGCACTACCCGGTCGAATACCTGGGCGACACGATCGACTCCCTGGTCGTCGCCATCCGCTCGGGGCTGACAGTGACGCAGGTTCCCGTCGAGATGCGCCCGCGACAGGCCGGGACGCCCTCGAACAACCCCTTCAAGGCGGCGCTCTACCTCGTCCGGTCGATGTTCGCGCTGTTCGTCGCGCTCACCCGGCGTCCCGTCAGACGTGCACGTCCGGGGGCGAAGGCATGAGGGCGACCATCTTCTTCCTGGTGGTGGCCGTCGTCACCCTGGTCTTCCTGTTCAACCTGGTGCGCTCGCGCCGGTTGCGCGAGAAGTACGTCGCTCTGTGGATGGTCACGGCCGTTGTCATCATCGTGCTGGCCCTGTTCCCCGACCTGCTCGGCTGGCTGGCGAGCCTGGCAGGCATCGCGGTGCCGTCCAACCTGCTGTTCGCCCTGGCCATCCTTCTGCTGTTCGGGGTGTCGTTGCAGCTGTCGCTGGAGATCAGCCGGGCCGAGGACAAGACGCGCGTCCTGGCCGAGAACGTCGCGATCCTGAACCTCCAGCTGCGGGAACTGCGGGGCCAGGGCCCGAAGCAACCGTCGCCGTTGCCCGCCGACGACCAGACCCCCGACGCGGTGCCGGAGCCGGATCGCTCCGAGCGGCTGCCGTAGCCTCGAAGCGCCGAAGTGCGCTTGTGCTGCCTGCGAAAAGGTTACCTTTTTGGTAAGGTTTTTGCATGAACGCCGAGGTGGTGACATACCTGGACCGATTGCGCGAGATCGCCTTGGATCAGCACGGGTACGTGACCTCCGCACAGGCGCTTGTGGAGGATGTGCCCCGCGCGGAGCTGTCGAAGATGGTCAGTCGCGGTCGGTTGGACCGCGTGGCCCATGGGGTCTACCAGGTTCCGCAGGTCACAGGGTCTCGGTTCGCCCCATACATGTTGGCCGTGTTGTGGACAGGTGCGCCCGAGGCGTGCCTGTCACACGAGACCGCCCTTCAGGCCTGGGATATCAGCGACATAAACCCTGACCGCATCCACGTTGCGGTCGCCAAGAGACGGCGCATCAAACGGCAGGGCGGTGACGGATACGTGATCCACCACTGCGATCTCGCGCCGGAACAGGTGACATGGTGGGAGCGGATCCCGATCACGGACGTACCCACGACCATCTGCCAGTGCATCGACTGGGGCGTGCCCACCTATCTGATCAAGCAGGCGCTGGAGCGAGCCGGACGCACGAGCCTGTTACACGCGGACGAGCGGAGACACCTTGCCTCACGATTGGATGACCGCGACTATGGCAGACGATGAACGCCCGCTCAACCTGTCAGCGGCGCTGAGCAGCCTGCCGCCCAAGACAAGAGCCCCGAACTCGGCGAGAGTGCTGGATGCCTGGATCACGCAGGCGGAGACCAAACTTGGCAGCACACGAGGGCGTCTGGGCTGGCTCGTCGCCTCGACCGTCGTGACCTCAGCATTGCAACAGGCTGTGGATGATCAGGGACACCCGTTGTTCCTGCTCAAAGGCGGAACACTTCTTCAGCATCGTCTGCCGGGTTCGAGAGCGACGACCGATCTCGACGGATTGGCGCGTGGCAGCATCGAGTCCTTCCTGGATGCATTCGACGAGGTGTCGCGCCACCCGTGGGGACCGTTAACGCTGAGACGCGACCCGGTCGAGATCATCGATGTACCGGGCAAACTCGTCAAGCCCCGTCGGTTCGATGTGGTCGTCATGTTCAACGGTGTGACGTGGCGCCGCATCCAGGTCGAGGTGTCTCCTGACGAGGGCAGCGCAGGCATTGTCGGTGAGAGTGTGCCCGCGCCGGCGTTGGGAGCTGTCGGGTTACCAGCTCCTGACCATCTGGTGGGTTTGGCGATGCGTTACCAGATCGCACAGAAGGTTCATGCAGCGACGGATCCGCACATGCCCCCCGAGTACGTCAACGACCGGGCCCGCGACGCGGTCGACCTGCTTCTGCTGCGCGACCTCGCCAACGAGAGCGGGCACCCTTCGATGGCAGGTATCAGGGCTGCGATCGAAGATATTTTCGGCGTACGTGCTGCGGAGGCTGCGGCAACGGGGTGCCTGTCGCGCAGCTGGCCCGCCAGGCTCGTCGCCTACGCGCACTGGCACACTTCGTACCGGAGGGCTGCAGAATCGGCAGGCGTCACGCTCACTCTCGAAGAGGCCGTCGCTGAAGTGAACCTCTGGCTTGACAGTGTTGACCGGGCAATGGATGACTGCTGAGATCGGCGATCCGAAGCTTCGGCTGAACTAGTTGCCGGAGCCGGATCGCTCCGAGCGGCTGCCGTAGCCTCGAAGCGCCCCCAAAGGCGACCCACAGGCTTCCCACAGGTAGGCCACGCACTGTGGCCCCATGACCACACAGCGGCTCGTAGGAGACCCGGTCCCGCTCGGGGACCGGCGTTCAGGTCGCGTCCCCGTCCAGCCCGCGAACGCCGCGCTGGACTATCGACGCCAGGCGCGTGCTCGCGGGCTGCGCAAGGCACTGCTGGACGCGGTGAGCGTCCTCATGGTCGTCGTCCCGGTGGCGATCTTCCTGGCACAGGGCAACGCGGCGCTCTTCACGTCCCTCGCGGGTGGCCTGCTCGGCCTGGGCATGCTTTCCGGCCTGGTTGCCACCGCCCTGCTGTGCCAGATGCTGCTGCTCGCCGCACGAATCCCCTTCGTCGACGACACACTGGGCCAGGACCGCGCCCTGATCCGGCACCGCAAACTCAACACGTCGATGATCTCGTTGCTGATCATGCACGCGCTGCTGCTGCTCGCCGGGTATGCCGCACAAGCGGGGACGAACGTGGTGACCGAGTTCCTCGGCCTGTGGCCGGTGCGCGACTTCGTCCTCGCGGTGGCGTCGATGGCCCTGTTCGCGGTGGTCGGCCTGAGCTCCGCCGCAGCGGCGCGTGCCCGGCTGAGCCACGAGGTGTGGTGGATGATCCACCTGGTCAGCTACCTCGCCGTGCTGGTGTCCATCCCCCATCAGTTCTCGCTGGGAGGCATGTTCGCCCAGGGTGCGGCCCGGTGGTACTGGGCCGCGATGTTCCTGGTCGCGTTCTTCTGTCTGCTGTGCTTCCGGGTGTTCCTGCCGATCTTCAACTCCCTCGACCATCGCCTGACGGTCACGACCGTCGAGCCCGCCGGGCGCGACGCCGTGAGCATCAGCCTGAGGGGCGAGCACATGGGGCAGCTGGGGCTGCGGGCCGGCCAGTACTTCGGATTCCGTTTCCTCGCTCCGGGCCTGTGGTGGCACGAGCACCCGTTCTCGACCAGCTCGACCGTCCGTGACGACGGGAGCTTCCGGATCACCGTCCAGGCCGCGGGCGCGGGCACCAGAGCACTCATGCGAGTGCGTCCCGGTACGCCGGTGCTGGTCGAGGGACCGTACGGGATGTTCTCCGACAGGGCGCGCACCCGCGAGGCGGTCGTCCTGCTGGGCGCGGGATCGGGGATCGGGCCGATCCGGGCGCTCCTGGAATCCACCGGCATCGTCCCCGGCCGCGCGATGGTCGTCCTGCGGGCCGCCCACCCGGGGGCCCTGTACCTGTACGACGAGATCCGGGCGCTGTGCCAGGCGCGGGGCGTCCGACTGGTGACGATGGTCGGCCACCGGGCGCGGTCCAGGGGTGCAGCGGCCTGGACCAGCGCCGATCACGCGGGAACACACCTGGCCGACCTGGCGCCGTGGGTGCGTGATGCCGACGTCTACGTCTGCGGCCCTGACGGGTTCATGGACGCTGTGCTGGTCGACGCGCGAATGGCCGGCGTCCCCGGAAAGCAGCTTCATCACGAAAGGTTCAGCTGGTGAGCACGCGCGCGAAGATCGCATCCGCGGTGGCCTCGACGGGTGTCCTGCTGCTCGGATGGCAAGGTGGGGCCTACGCCCTGGCCAGGCTCGGGGACGACGAGTCGGCGTCCGTCCAGGTCCAGGAATCCGTCTCACCGGCGACGTCGTCGTCCAGTCCGTCGCCCACGACATCGGCGTCGTCCGGGACGCAATCGGCGTCCTCGGGATCGGATGCCTCGTCAACCGGACTGACCGACGGCACCTGGACGGGGAGCCCCGCTTCCGAGCGATACGGCACGTGGACGGTGACGATCACCGTCCAGGGTGGCCGGATAACCGACGTCACCGGCTCCGCGAACTCCTCCGAGTCGCGTTCCGACCAGATCAACTCCAGGGCCGAGCCGATCCTGACCAGCGAGGTGCTCAGTGCCCAGAGCGCTGACGTCGACGCGGTGTCGGGGGCGACGTACAGCAGCCGGGCCTACCTGAGCAGTCTTCAATCGGCTCTCGATCAGGCCTCCGCCTGAGCATGGAAGGTGACACGATGACATCCGTCAGCATTCGGCAGACACCGAGCCCACTCGACCCGTGGGGGCCCCGGCTGGTCGACAGGGACGATCGGCTGGTCTTCGAGACGATGGGGACGGTGGCGTCCCTCGCCGTCCCCGCCGGGATCGACCCCGGTCTGCGCGACCGGGTGCAGGGCTGCCTCGCCGACTGGGACGCCCGGTTCAGCCTGTTCCGGCCCGCCTCGGAAGGCGCCCGGGTCGACCGGGGAGAGCTGACCGTCGCCCAGGCGTCCGGTCGGTTCCGGAGGGCCTTCCGGGTCGCCGAGACGTGGCGCGAGCGCACGGACGGCGCGTTCAGCCCCTACCCGCCGAGTGGCGGCCTCGACCTGGCCGGCGTGGTGAAGGCCCTGGCCATCCGCGAGGCCGGGGACCTGCTGATCGATGCGGGTGCGACCGACTGGTGTCTCGACGTGGGCGGGGATGTGTTGGTCGCAGGTAGCCCGGCACCGGATCGGGGCTGGAAGGCCGGGGTCTGCGACCCGAGCGACCGGCAAACCCTGGTCACCGCCCACGAGTTCGGGCCGGCGTCCGGCGCGGGCGCCCCAACGCTGCGGGCGTTGGCCACCTCGGGCACCTCCGAGCGCGGCGAGCACATCTGGCGATCCGATCACGAGCTCGCCCAGGTCAGCGTCCTGGCCGCCGACATCGTGACGGCCGACGTGCTCGCGACGGCCATCCTGGCGCGCGGCGAGGAGCTCATCGTCCCGGCCATCGAGCGGTGGGACGCGGACGTCCTGGCCATCGGCGTGGACGGCCGGTTGCTGGCGAGCCCGGCGTTCGCGGCCCCCAGAGGGTGAGCTCGCGCCCGGCGACCCGACCTCGGCCGGGCCGACTACTCGTCCGGTTCGCCGGGGCCGGCCGTTGTGATCACCTTGGGGGTCGGCACGCGGTGGGTGAGCCAGGTGCGAGCCGACATGCCGATGAGGACGAGCGCGATCACGATGCCCACGACGAGCGCCCACACGGAGTGCGCCAGGAAGATGCAGACCATCGACACGAGGGTCGGCAGCAGGTAGCGGACCGTCCAGCCGATGTAGCCGCCGAAGCTGGGCATCTGGATGCCACGGGACTCCGCGACCGACTTCACCATGAAGTTCGGGCCGTTGCCGATGTAGGTCATCGCGCCGCACGTGACCGAGCCGAGGCTCAAGGCCTCCAGCCAGATCTGGGGGACGCCGGCTATGCGCGTCTCCAGCGCCATGATGCCGGGATCGGCTCCCAGGCTGTGGGCCATCTCGAAGAAGGTGGCGTACGTGGGCGCGTTGTCGAGGAAGGACGACAGCGCGCCGGTGAAGGCGAAGAACGTGATCGTGTTGAGCGGCATCCGGTGTGCGGCCTGCCCGAGGTATTCGAGCGCCGGGATCATCGTCAGGAAGATGCCGACGAAGATGACCGCCACCTCGCGGATGGGGCCCCAGGAGAACTGGTTGAGCTCGTAACGGATCTTCTTGCTACCGGTGATGAGCGAGCCCGCGGCGGCGGCCAGGAAGACGATCTCGCGGAACGGAATGTAGTCGCTCCAGACCGCGTGGCCCTCCTCGATGGCCTCCAGGTCCATCGAGGGGATGAAGGCGACCGCGAGGATGATGACCGCGAACCATAGGAAATTGACGAGCCCCTTCACCCTCACGGGTTCGATCTGGGTGGCGTCCAGTACCCGGTCGGCGATCTCCTCCTGCGAGTACGCCTTCGTGTCGAGCGCGAAGTAGATGATCAGGAGCATCGCGTTGATGAACAGCCACATCGGGAACAGGTGGAACGTCCAGGTGAACGGGACGCCGCGCAGGAAGCCCATGAACAGGGGCGGGTCGCCCAGCGGCGTGAGCAGGCCGCCGTTGTTGGCGACGATCAGGATGGTGAACACGACGGTGTGCACCTTGTTGCGCCGCTCCTTGTTGATGTTCAGCAGGGGCCGGATGAGCAGCATCGCGGCACCCGTCGTCCCGACGAAGGACGCCACCACCGCGCCGATGGCCAGCACGATCGTGTTGTTGCGCGGGGTGGCCCGGATGTCGCCGGCGAGGAACAGCCCGCCTGAGACGACGAACAGTGCGAACAACAGCAGGATGAACTGCACGTACTCCCACACGGCGTCCCCGACGCGCATCCACCCGAGCAGCAGACCGATCCACACGGCAACCGGAATGCCGAGGACCAGTGCCAGCCCGAACTGGAACCTCCAGTCCTCCCACTTGTGCGCGGTCGCAGGGATCAGGGGCATCAGGGCGATGCTCAACAACATGACAACGAAGGGGATGATTCCCCACCACGGGACAACTGCGTCCATCGAAATATCTCCACCCTGCGGGATCTCGCGTACGCCCAGAGGTGAGCGCGGGACATAGCGGAGCCCATCGTAGCGACACGCCGACGAGGCCGGACGACCGGCCCAGCCTGTGACGGCCCCTGTGGACAAGTCTGTGGGCCGCGAACCGGCGTCCACAAAGTTATCCACAGGGGGCGCCGGATGACCCGGGCCGAACCTTATAGTTCAGGTGCCGCGCCTCGCCCTCCACCAGCGCGGCGAAGGGACCCCCGATGGCAGCCCTCCGCACCACCTCGACGACGACCCGTCCAGACGCCGGCCGATCGAAACCGTCCGCCGCGGCACCGCAACGCCCACCCGTGCTACCACAGCGTCCGGACGACGTGCGGCTGCGCGCACGGCGCAACCCGCGGCTGATCGTCATCGGCATTCTCTGTGCCTGCCTGGGCAGCCTCGGCATGGCCTGGGCGTGGTCGACCGCCCAGGACTCGCGGACCGTGGTGGTCGTGGCGCACAGCGTCTCGCGCGGTCAGCAGATCGGGCCGGGCGACCTCACGACGACGACCCTCGGCGCCGGTGCCGGGTTGGCGACGCTGTCGTCCGAGCGGGCAGATGAACTGATCGGCCGGTACGCCCTCGTCGACATGCCCGCGGGCTCGCTGGTGGGGCCCGACTCGATCGGCGACCGGGTCGTCCCACAAGGGGCCGCCCACGTGGGCCTGCGGCTGCAGGCGGGACGGCTGCCGAACCGTCCGCTGCCGTCGGGCACCCCCGTGCTCCTGGTCGAGGTCCCCGGCCCCAGTGACCAGCAGACGGCCCCCGGCATCGAGGTGGAGGCCGTCGTGGTCAGCGCCCCCCAGGCGCTGGCCGACGGGCAGACGTGGGTGGTCGACGTGCAGGTCGACGACGCGTCGGCGGCGACCGTCGCGGCGCTCGCCGCGGTGGACCGTCTCGCTCTCGTCCGGTTGGCGGACGGCTGATGGGCATCGTCGTCGTGGCCTCCGCGGGAGGATCGCCAGGGACCACCACCGTCGCCCTGGGACTGGCGCTGACCTGGCCACGGGAGGTCGTCCTCGCCGACTGCGACCGGCATCCCAGCCAGGCTGTCCTGGCCGGGTACCTGAGGGGCCTGCCTGCGGGGGGCCGGGGACTCATGGGCCTGGCCCAGGCGTACCGCGAGCGCGACGGGCGCGGTGTCGTCCTCGACGACCAACTGGTCCTGCTGGCCACCGACCCAGGGACGCGCAGGCGCTTCCTACCGGGATTCACCCATCCCCGGTCGGCCGTGCTGTTCGAACCGTACTGGCCGCGCCTGGCCGCGCAGTTCGCCGACCTGGGCACGCGGCAGACCGATGTCGTGGTCGACTGGGGCCGGTTGGACGCCGACGGGCTGCCCGACGCCCTGGTGGAACGCGCCCGGGCCGTGCTGCTGCTGACCCGCTCGTCGTTGCCCGCCCTCGCCGCCGTCCGGTTGGCACTGCCCGCCCTGACCGAGGCGGTGGCCGATGCCAGGGCAGAGGTGCAACTGGGAGTCGTCGGCGGCGGACGCCCTTACGCCGCCGGGGAGATCTCGGCTCAACTCGGCCTCCCGTTGGTCGCCGACCTGCCATGGGACGTCCCGTGCGCCGGCACGCTGAGCGATGGTGCCCCCGAGCCGCGGCGACTCGGGCAACGTCCCTTGTGGAGAGCGCTGACGACACTCTCCCTGACGCTGGCGGGCAGAGTCGCGGTCGCCGACGCGGTGCAGCGCGGCGTTTCAGCGGGTGCACGATGAGTCCGCCCCGGTCACCGTCCGAGCCGCCGCCGCTCGCGCTCGCGGACGCGTTCACTGCGCTGAACCCGCGCGTCGTCCCGCCCCGTGCCCCGGAAAGAGGTGGTCAGCGCGGACATCGTCGCCGCGACACCGCGGAGGTCGACTGGGCCGTGGTCGTCCAACTGCGGCGCAGGGCGTCCGAGACCATCACGGAGAACTCCCAGCACTGGGCCTCCGAACGCGGGCGGCCGATGCCCGCCGACGACCGGCGCATGATGGGCCGGTCGGTGATCCGCGCGGTCGTCCGGGAGCACGCCCAGAGGCTCGGGCAACAGGGCGAATCGCTGTGGCCCTTGTCCGTCGAGCAGGCCTACGCCGACGCGGTCGAGGACGCGATCTTCGGGTACGGACGCCTGCAGCCCCTGTTCGAGATCGCCACGGCCGAGAACGTGGAGATCCACGGGTGGGACTGCGTCACGATCCAGCACGGTGACGGGCGGCGCGAGGAGCATGCGCCGGTGGCCGACTCGGACGAGGAACTGGTCGAGGCGATCCGGTTCCTGGGCGCCAGCGCCTCGCCTGCCCGGGCTTTCGACGACGCACACCCGATGATGACCCTCGCCCTGGGAGACCGGTTCCGTCTGCACGCGATCGGTTTCGGCCTCAGCTTCCGGCCCTCGATCGTGATCAGGCAGCATCTGCTCACCGACGTCTCGCTGCGACAGCTGGCCGACCGGGGGATGATGCCGCACGCGGTGGCCGACCTGCTGGACGCCTGTGTGCTGGCCCGCAAGTCCATCGTCATCTCCGGCGATCAGGGAGCCGGCAAGACCACCCTGCTCCGGGCGCTCATCTCCTCGATCCCCGGTGGCGAGCGCATCGGCACGTTGGAGACCGACTACGAACTGCTCACCCACCTCCTGCCGAACCGGCGCAACATGCTCGCGCTCCAGGCGAAGGTGGGGCTCGGCGAGTACCGCGACGGCCGTCACATCGGCGAGTACACCGTCGCCGACCTCATCCCCGAGGCCCTCCGCCAGAACCTGTCGCGCCTGGTGGTCGGGGAGGTGCGCGGCGCCGAGGCCGGGGCCATGTTCGAGGCCATGCAATCGGGCGCCGGCACGATGTCGACGACCCACTCGCACTCGGCGTCGTCCACGATGGACCGCCTGGCCGCCCGCGTCGCGCAGGGCGGCGTCCTCGGCGTGGACGAGGCGTACCGGCAGATCGCGTTGAACCTGCACCTGCTCGTCCATGTGCGGCTCGTGGACGACACCTGGCGAGGAGGCGTGCGCCGGAGGTTCGTCAGCGAGATCCGGGAACTCACCGGGGCCGTCGAGAACGGCAGGCCGGTCACCCATCTGGCTTATCGCGCGGACGAACCCGGCCGGGCGACCCACGTCCATCCCAGCGCCGAACTGCTCGCCGAACTGGGACAGGCTGGGTGGGCGTCGTGAACGGGCTGGTGGCGAGCGTGGGAGCCGGGGTGCTCGTCCTGGGCCTGTTCCTCGTCGTGACCGGCAGCGCGGCCGGGCGCCGGGTGCCGCGGCCGGGTGCCGGGCACGGGCCGGTCTCCATGTGGCGGAGGACGACGCCGCGTGCTCGCCTCCAGCTGCTGACCGGGGCGTGCCTGGGAGTGGTGGTCGCGTTCGTCACCGGGTTCGTGCCGGCCGTCGTCGTGGTTCCTGTCGTCGTCGCGCTGGTCCCGGAGCTTCTTCGCACACCGCCGCAGTCGGAGGTACGGATGCTGGAGGCACTGGACCGATGGATCAGGGCACTCGCGGCGTCGGTGTCGACCGGGAAGTCGGTGACCGACGCGATACGTGCCACCCGCGGCCAGGTCCCTACGGTGCTGGCGGCCCCGGTGCATGATCTCGTCGTCCGGCTCGACGAGCGGTGGAGCCTGCGCGACGCCGTTCAGGCGATGGCCGACGAGGTGGACTCGGCGGATGCGGACGGAGTGCTGGCGGCGTTGATTCTCGTGGGGGAACGCGGCGGGATCGGCGCGTCGGCCACCCTGGAGGTGCTGGGGGCCGGCCTGCAGGACCGGATGCGCGCGGCGCGGGAGGTGGCAGGCGAACGGGCGAAGCCGCAGGTGGTCGTCCGGCAGGTCACCGGCATCACAGTGGTGGTGGTCGCCGCCGCCGTGGTCGTGTCACCCGGCTATTTCGCCCCCTTCGGCACACCGCTGGGCCAGGGTCTGCTGCTGGTGCTGTGTGCGGCCTACCTCGGATCGCTGGCGGCGTTGCGGCGCATCGCCACGCCCCGGCGGCGCGACCGGGTGCTGGTGAGGCTCTTCGATGCGGAGGCGACTCGTGGCTGACCCCGTCTTCGCTGTCGCCGTGTGCACCGCCGGGCTGGCCGCGGCGGGACTGTGGGCCGCCACCGCGGGGATGCTGCGGCCGCACGCACGATTGGACGACGCCTTCGCGGTGCTCGACGGCGTGGAGCCGGCCGACCGGGTGCCCGGCGGGCAGCTGGTCGTGGACGACCCGGAGTCGCGCCTCGAACGGGTGGGGGCCTGGCTGTACTGCCGGGCGCGTCTTCCCTTGCCCGCGGCTACTGCGCGCGTGCTGATGCTCCAGGGACGGTCGATCGGCGACTATTTCGTGAACAAGCTCGTGCTCGCTGTCGCGGGTCTGTCCATGCCGGCCCTGGTCGCCTGGGCGCTGCGTCCGCTGACGGGGCCCGTGGGCGCGCTGCCCGTGGGGGCCGGGCTCGTGGCCGGCATCGTCGGCTGGCTGTGGCCCGACCTGCAGCTGCGCAACCAGTCGTCCCGCATGCGTGCGGACGCCCAGGAAGCCCTCAACACCTTCTTCGACCTCGTGACCCTCGAACGCCTGGCCAACCTCTCGGCCACCCAGGCCCTCGAGGCCGCGGCGCAACTCTCGGACGTCCCGGTCTTCCAGCGGATCAGGGCCGCGCTCGAACGTGCGCGGCTCGAACAGCGTCCGCCCTGGCTCGATCTGCGGCAGCTGTCGGCCGACCTCGACCTGCCGCAGATCGCCGACATCGCCGACATCATGCGGCTGGACGATCAGGGGGCGGCCCTCGCGGACGTGCTCATGGCACGCGTCCAGGAACTCCGGGACGCGCATCTGGCGCGCGAGAAGGCCGAAGCACACCAGGCGACCGAGCGCATGACCCTGTGGATGTCGATCCCCGTGGTGATCTTCTCCCTCGCCTTCCTCATCCCGCCCCTGCTGAAGATCGCCGGACAGGGCTGAACGACCATGCGACCACGCGACGGGCACGCGACCCGTACCACGAACACGACGATCAGGAAAACCAGGCACGACGAACCGAACGACCGAGGAGACGACCATGCCGGACCAGACAGCGACACGAGCCCCAGCCGGCCTTCGGGCCTGGCACCGAATCGTCGGGACGATCGGCCTCTGGTCGTCCCGACGTCCACACCCCGATCAACGAGGCTTGTCACAGTCGACCGAAAACGCGGTGCTGCTCACGGGGGCGGTGGGCATAGCGGTCACCGTCATCGCGGTGGTGGGCCAATATGTCACCGAACGGCTGTCCGGGTTGCGTTGAGGTGCCCACGGGCGCGCGGGGCCTCGGGACGCGGCCTGAGCGAGTCCGTCCAGTGGGCGGTCGTCATGCCCGTGGTGCTGCTGGCGCTGTTCGGGCTGGTGCAGGGCGGGGTGTGGTTGGCCGGCAGGTCGGCGGTGCAGCAGGCGGCGATGGCCGCTGCCGAGCATGCGGCGTTCGCGGGCGGCAATGCGGCGCAGGCCAGATCGGTGGCCGAGAGCGTCGCGGGAGGCTCGGGGCTTCAGGTCGAGACCGTGGTCGTCCAGGAGACGGGAACCGGTGTGCGGGTCGACGTCTCGGCGCGGGTGCCGGTCGTGCTGCCCGGCCGGTGGTCGGCGGTCGAGGCCTCCGCGTTCAGGGCGAAGGAGGGATGACCATGCTCGATGCCGTGACCAGAGGAACTGCGTCGCGTGGTGCGGCGGCCGTCGAGCTGGCTGTGCTCGTGCCGGTCGTCGGGCTCCTGCTGGCCGGGCTCGCGGGAGGAGCGCGCATCGGCTGGGCCCGCGCCCAGGTGGAGGAGGCTGCGGCCGCCGGTGCCCGCGCGGCATCCATCCCGGCGTCGGCGGGAAGCGCCCAGGCGGCCGGTCGTGCGGCGGTGGAATCGGATCTACGAACCGTCGGCGTCCACTGCCGTTCGATCGGCGTCGCAGTCGACACCAGCGCCTATGGCACCGAACCGGGAACCAGGGGCGAGGTCGTCGTGACCGTCTCGTGCGACCTCGACTTGTCGGACGCGGTGCTCGCCGGGCTGCCGGGCTCCGTCGGCATCGCGGCCACTGCGTCGGAGCCGGTGGACATGTTCCGGGTGCGTGAACCGTGAACGCGGCCCGTGTGACCGCGGTGGCTCGTGCCCTGGCCGCGGCCCTCGTGGTCGCCGCCGTCGTCGTCGGCGGGCCGCTGGCCCTGGTCCGTTTCGGGCGGTTGGGGGCGTTGCTGGGCTTCGACTGGGGCGCCGTCTGGGTGACCCGCGACGACGGCTCCCTGGTTCTCGGGGTGATCACCCTTGTGGGCTGGGGTGCATGGGCGCTCGCGACCCTGTCACTGATCTCCGAGGTCGTCGCCGTGGCGACCCGCGAGAGGCATCGTCCGCGGCTGCCGGGGGCGGGGCTGTTCGCCCCGGCGAGCGCCGTGCTCGTCACCGCGATCATCGGGCTGGTGGCCGGGCAGGTGATCGTCCCCGCCCGTGCCCACGCGCAGGACCCGGCCGACGATGCCGGGACTCCGGCGGCGACCACGGTGGCCTCTGCTGCGGCGCGTCCTTCCGAGGCGTCCGACCCGATGCGGAACCCGACCACCCGGACGCACCTCGTCCAGCCCGGGGACGACCTGTGGAGCCTCGCCGAGCGATATTTCGGGGACGGGACGAGATGGCGTCAGATCGCCGAGGTCAACGACACTGTACTGATCGAGGGAACCGATCTTCTGCAGCCCGGCATGGTTCTCGCCATCCCCGCCGGGGTCGCGGACCCGCCCGATGACGGCGCCGTCACGGTGCAGTCGGGCGACACCCTGTCGGGGTTGGCCGAGACGTACCTCGGCGAAGCCGGACGATGGCCCGAGTTGGCCGCCGTCAACGGCGATCAGGTGCTCGACCCCGACCGGATCGACACCGGTTGGCAGCTCCGGCTCCCGGAGGACACCGCCACCGACGGCCCGGACGAGGAACAGGCCGCTCCCGAATCCAGGTACGCACCTACCGACGACGGCGAGCCCGTCGAGCAGTGCCCCGTCCCGGTCGATCCGGCGTCGGCGCCGGACGGGCCTGTGATCGAGGTCTCCTCGCCGGAGGCGGGCGCCGACCTGCTCCCGGCAGTCGCAGCAACTGCCGCGATCGGTTCCGTGCTCGCGGGCGGGTTGATCGGTCAGTTCAGGTGGCGGCGGCGTCAGCAGCAGGCGTCTCGTCCGCTGGGACGCCGTCTGCCGCCGATTCCGCCGGGCAGCGAGCCGATCCGCGGGGCGCTGGAGCAACTGGCTGCTTCCGCCGACCCTGTGACGTCGTCGGCGACGGTGGTCGAACTCGGCGAACGCCCGGGTGGCGGCCCGGACGGTGTCGTGCGAAGCGACCTCGAGGGTTCGGTGGTCACCGCGGTGCTGGGCGACGACGGCGACGACATCGCGATGGCGAGCGCCATCGCCCTGCAGCTGGCCTGCACGGGCGACGGGAACACGGCCGTGATCGCCGCCGGTGCGGAGTTCGGTTGGATGACGAGCCTGGACGAGCCCCGCGTCGTCATCCGGGAGAACATCGACGACGGCATGCGCGAACTGGGGGCGTGCGTCGCACGGCGGTTGGCGTCCCTGCCCCCCGGGGCCACGGCCGCCGGACTGCGGTCGGATCCGCAACTCGCCGAGGCCTGGGCGCCACAGGTCTTCATCTTCGCGACGCCGCCGGGCTCGCCCCTACCCGCGGGCATGCGGGAGGCCGGTGTGGCCTGTGTCGTGTGCGGTGAGGTGCCCGGTGCCGGGACCGTCGTCAGCATCGGGGACGACCTCGCCGAATGCCTCGGTGTGGTGGGCCGGTTCTCCCCGCGTCTCGTCCCGCCGCCCGCCCGCCGTGCCCTCGCCGAGATCTTCGAGGCGGCCAATGCGAGCGAACTCCCCCCGGCTCCCTGGTGGAGCGAGACGTCCGGAACCGAGGAACCCACCCCCCTTCCCCTGCCGATCGCGCACCGGCCCGGCGACCTGGAGGAATCATCCGTGTCCCCACTGGCAGAAAGCTCTCACCCCGTCCTCCACCTGCTGGGCCCGGTCAGGCTGACCGGGACACGGGGTCCGTTGCCCGCACGCGCGGTCAAACAGTGCCAGGAGTACTGCGCCTGGCTGCTCGAGCACCCCGGCAGCAGCGCGCCGGCCATGACGCAGTCGCTGCTCGTGGCCGAGGGGACTCGCCGGTCGAACATGAGCCGGTTGAGGGCCTGGCTCGGCTCCGCGCCCGACGGGACCGCCTACCTGCCTGATGCCTACAGCGGACGCATCAGCCTGCACCCGGCCGTGACCTCCGACTGGGAGACCCTGCAGCTTCTCGTCGGCGGCGGGGTCAACCGCACGGGCGACGCGGCGCTCGTCCAGGCGCTCAGCGTCGTGCGTGGCGCCCCGCTCGCGGACGCGGCTCCGGGTCAGTGGCACTGGGCCGAGCAGTTGCGGGCCGACATGACGGCGCTGGTTCGCGACATCGGCGTCGTCCTCGCCAGGCACGCGATGGCGTCGGGAGACTCCGATCTGGCAGCCTGGGCCGTCGAGCGTGCCCAGCTCGCGGCGCCGGACGACGAGCTCCTCCTCGGCCTTCGCATACGTATGGCGGACGCCGCCGGCGACCGTGCGGAGGTCGATCACCTGGTCATGCACCTCACGCGGCGCGCCCGGACGCTGGGTGTCGATCTTGCGGACGAGACGGTCGTCCTGCTGCAGCAGGTGGTCGAGGGACGGGCGAGGCTGCGGGCCTGAGCCTTTCAAGGTCACGAACGGGTCACGACGGTTGCCGTGGTTGCCATGTGATCATTGACCGTTGCCAAGCCGTTTCTTAGGATCTCCTCGTCAGGTAGCTCACCCCAATCCTGGGAATATTCCCTAGTGGACAGGGTTACCTGTACCTCTCTTCGCGCTTCGGACCATGGCGGTCCATCCGACGCGGAAGCCGTCCGATTCGTTGTGGAGTTGGTTCGTTGCCGTTTGTTGCAGGACCCGTACCAAAGGAGGTACACACCATGAAGTTGTCCAAGGTGATCCTGACCGGTGCCGTCGGTGTCGTGTCGTTGAGCATGGCCGCGTGTGGCGGCGGTTCGTCCAGCGGGGAGGCGAGCGGTGGCGGCGGTGAGCAGACCGTGTTCAAGCTCGCGTTCAACCAGACCGAGGAACACCCGCAGTACCACGCCGGTGAGGAACTGGGTAAGCGCCTCGAGGAGGCGACCGACGGCCGCTACAGCATCAAGGTCTATCCGAACGAGCAGTTGGGCGGACAGTCCGACGTCATTCAGAACCTGGCCAACGGCACCGTCGAGCTGATGTGGGTGGGCGGCCCGGTGCTGGAGTCGTACAACGAGGACTTCGTCGTCTACAACCTGCCCTACGTGTTCGACTCCTACGAGTCGCAGATGGCGATCCTGCAGGACGAGGAGCTCAACGACGATCTCTTCCACTCGATCGAGGACAAGGGCATCACGGTGCTGGCCGGCGTTCACGCGGGCATCCGCAACATCTACAACAGCAAGCGGCCCGTCACCACGCCCGACGACATGGCGGGGCTGAAGATCCGCGTCCAGCAGTCCGACTCGCAGGTGAAGATGATCGAGCTCATGGGCGGCGTCGCGTCCCCGATGAACCTCGGTGAGGTCTACTCGGCGCTGCAGACCGGCGTGCTCGACGGCGCCGAGAACAACGAGCCGACCTACGACGCGATCAAGCACGACGAGGTCGCGAAGTACTACTCGTACACCAAGCACCTGATGATCCCCGACTACCTGCTGGTGAGCACCAAGGCACTGGAGGGCATGGACGAGGCCGACCGCGAGGCGTTCCTGGCGCTCATCCCCGAGATCCAGGAACTGGCCAGCAGCGAGTTCCTCGACTACGCAGAGGAGTCGAAGCAGCATGCCGAGGAACTCGGTGCGCAGTTCAACGACGCCGGCGCGGCGGCCTTCAAGGAGAAGCTGACCCCGATGGTCGAGGAGTACATGAGCGCGAACGAGGCTCGCCAGACCATCTACGCGGCCATCAAGGAAGCCAACCAGGCCAATCCGGCGTAACGCCGAACCCACCCGGACGCCGGGCAGGCTGGTCGACGACCACGCCTGCCCGGCGTCCGTCACGTCTCAGTCGCCGGTGGAGGCGATCGTGACGCCGATGTCGTACTCGTCCGGGTCGATCGACACGGTGACGGTGCCGGCCTGCGCGTCCCAGACGGTCAGGTCACCCACCACGTACCCCTGCTGTCCCAGCTCCGAGGCCAGCGCCCCGCGCAGGTCGGAGGCCACCTCGGCCAGGAGCGCGTCGGGGTCGGGGCCGGTGGCAGACAGTGTCAGGCCCAGTTCGCTGACGGTTCCGTCGGCCGACGACCACCTCCACCGCTGGCCGCCGACGTCCAGGAGCCCGTGGGACGGCTCCGCCCCGGCGTCCGTGGAGGTCTCCCGCGCTCCCGCGCGGTCGAAGAGGTCGCCGCGCCTGGCCACGTCGGGCCAGCCGGTCGAGGCGAGCGCGCCGAGCAGTCGGCGCACGATGGCAACGGTCTCTTCCATCCGGACAGCTTAGGGCTCAGAGACGATCGAGCGGTTCGTCGGGCAGCAGCACCGTGCCGCGGTCGAAGGCGGACGCGTCCCCCCTGCTCGACAGCCAGAAGGCGGTCGCGAAGCCCGCCATCAGCACCGTGAGCCAGACGAAGACGGCCACGGGCCGGCCCGAGTCGGGTAGCACGAGAGCGGCCAGGCAAGCGCCGACGACGACGCCGAGGTTGTTGAGGATGTCGTAGATCACCATGACCCGGCCACGAGCCCAGTCGGGCACATGTGCCTGGACGACGGTGTCGGAACACACCTTGACGGTCTGCGCGCCCAGGCCTGTGACCAGCCCGATCACGACGAGCGCGACGTGCCCGAGGTGCCAGATGGGAAGCGCGGCGACGACCGTGCCCGCCACGAACGCCCAGCCGGTGGTCGCCCGCACCCCGATCCGGGCGCTGAGGGGGGTCGCGACGAGGCCGGAGACCGCGAAGCCCACCCCGCTGGCCAGGAACCAGACACCTATCCCGACCATGGCGCCCGCCGAGTCGTCGGGCGAGTGGAAGACGTGCCGGTAGACGATGACCGCTGTGGTCATCAAGATCCCGTAGCCGATCTTGACGCCGTGGACGGCGAGTATCCCGATGAACGCCGGACGATGGTGGGTCAACTCCCGCATCGCCACCGAGAAGCCGCTGAGCGCTTGGCCCCACGACGTGTGGTAGGCGTCCCGGTCGGGGCCGAGCGACATGCGGGCAAAGCGCGTGGTCAGCGACACCGCGCAGACGAACATGATCCCGGCCAGCAGGAAGACCAGACCGTCGGCCTGCCAGCTCTCGAACACCCGGCCGCTGCCGAGCCTGATCGCAGCGGCCGCGAGGCCCCCGAAGATGGCGGCCGAGGGGCCGATCATCGGCATGACGGAGGCCGCCTCGAGGTACTCGTCCGAGTCGACCGTATAGGGCATGCCCGCGCCGAGGGCGGCGAGCTGGAGCCTGTTGAGGCTGAGCGTCACGAGCAGCAGGACGTAGAGCCACGCCTGCCAGCCACCGGCGACGCGGTCGGTTCCCACGAGGAACGCCATGACGAGGGTCAGGCCCGCGCGGGCGATGTCGCACACGATGGTGATCCGCTGCCTTGGGAAACGATCGAGTATCGGGCTGACGAAGGGCCCGACGACGCTGAACGGGAGCATCACCAGTGCGACCACCCCGGCGATCGCGGCCGCGTTCGGCTGGGACTGCGGGCTGAACACGATGTAGGTGGCCATGCCCACCTGCACGACGCCGTCGCCGCCCTGCGACAGCAGGCGGACGATCACGAGTCGTCTGAACGCGGGATGCCGCGTCAACCTCATGAGCCTGCCCACCGCGTTCATGGAGCCCAATGCTATGACCCGGCGTCGTAACCGCTGTCATTACCGGCGACGGGCGGTCCGCGTCGTCTACGCTTGGTAGCGACCCGACGAAGGGTGCCCACCGTGAGTCCCGAGGACGTGACTACGAAACGCCGGCGACGGCCGTCGCGCCGCGCCGACGCCAAGCGCTGCGCAGCGCTCGCCCGTGCACGGACGGAGATCGATGCCACGGAGGCCCAGCACCTCATCGAGCAGTTCATAGCGGAGGCCATCCACCGCGGCATCCTCCCCGAGCCGCTACGAGCGCAGCTCTCCGACGGGGGCACCGCCCGCACGGACAAGAAGGGGTGGTACATCAAGGTGAACGAGACGGTCGGCATCGGCGAGGACGGCGGCTATTACGTCCTGAGCCTTCCCGGCGGTCTCAAGGAGCGGCTCTCGGGGATACGGCTCGAACCGTCCCAGCCGTGTCTGCGGGTGGCTCAGGTGGAACAGGACGGTGAGGCCGGCGATCTCGCGGACTTCCTCACCAAGCGGCTACGGGCGACGCATCCGGAGGGATCACCGTCGTCCCGGACGTCGTGAGCGAGCCTCACCAGTGTGAAAAGACACCGGTTTGAAATGGCACCAGGGGGCTGCTGGTCACCCCCAACAACCCCCTGGGCTTTGCCTATAGGGTACACACCCTGAGCGTTCCCTGGGAATCGCTTGCCCAAGGTTGCCACGCCGTTATCAATCCGTTATCCTCGCTGCCGCGTCCAGGTCTGTAGCCCACGCTGGCGGGGCGGGGTGGGAGTGCGCCCGATCCGGAAGCGGGATGGGCTCCATTCGCTGGCCAGATAACGAATACGTCACCGTTGTTGCCTAGTTGCCATTCGTGTCTTGACCAGCATATCGGTGCATTTCTAAGATCCACACATCAAACGGAACAGCGTTCCATTTGACGCACACATGTCGAGATAAAGAGGTCCCGGCGGGCGCATCGCGTGCGCCAACCTGCCTGACCGGCAGGCGTCCGCCCGTTCCGCAAGGTTGCGTACCAAGGAGGTACAACCACATGAAGTTGTCCAAGGTGATCCTGGCCGGCACTGTCGGCCTCGTGTCGCTGAGCATGGCCGCCTGTGGCGGCGGCTCGTCCAGCGGCGATTCCAGCGGCGGTGGCCAGCAGACCGTGTTCAAGCTCGCGTTCAACCAGACCGAGGAGCACCCGCAGTACCTGGCGGCCGTCGAGCTCGGCAAGAAGCTGGAAGAGGCCACCGACGGCCGCTACAGCATCAAGGTCTACCCGAACGAGCAGCTCGGGACCCAGACCGACGTCGTCCAGAACCTGTCCAACGGCACCGTCGAGATGATGTACATCGGCGGCCCGGTCATGGAGGGCTTCAACAAGGACTTCATCGTCTACAACCTGCCCTACGTCTTCGACTCGATCGAGGCCCAGCAGGAGGTCTTCCGTGACCAGGAGCTGAACGACGAGCTCTTCCACTCGCTGGAGGCCAGCAAGAACATCACCGTTCTCGCCGCGCTCCACGCCGGTGTGCGCAACGTCTACAGCAGCAAGGGCCCGGTCCGCGAGCCGTCCGATCTGTCCGGTCAGAAGATCCGCGTCCAGCAGTCGGACTCCCAGGTCAAGATGATCGAGCTCATGGGCGCCGTCGCCTCCCCGATGGGCCAGGGCGATGTGTACTCCGCGCTGCAGACCGGCGTCCTCGACGGTGCCGAGAACAACGAGACCGTGTACGACTCCCTCAAGCACGACGAGATCGCGAAGTACTACTCGTACACCAAGCACCTGATGATCCCGGACTACCTGCTCATCAGCTCCAAGGCCCTCGAGGGCATGGACGACGCGGACCGTGAGGCCTTCCTCGCCCTGATCCCCGACACCCAGGACATGGCCGACACCGGCTTCCTCGACTTCGTCGAGGAGTCGAAGGCCAACGCCGAGTCGCTCGGCGCCGAGTTCGTCGAGGACGTCGACACCGCGGCGTTCAAGGAGCTCGTCCAGCCGCTCGTGGACGAGTCGGTCAACGAGAACGACGCCCGCAAGGCCCTGTACGCCGCCATCCAAGAGGCGAACGCGGCCCATCCGGCCTCCTAGTGAACCCAGCCTCCGGCTCCCGGGCACGTAGTGACGGGAGCCGGAGCTGCGCTGTCATCCCCGCAGCCCGACCGAATCGTCCGAGAGAACCGAGGCTCATCTACCCATGAATGCCCTAGCAAAGTTCCGCGGGGTCCTGGACTTCATCCTCCGCTGGTTCTGCATCATCCTGTTCGCCCTGCTCGTCCTCCTGGTCGTGTTCCAGGTCGCCGTCCGCTTCGCCGGCGGTGGCAACGCCTGGACCGAGGCCATGGCCCGAATCGTCTTCATCTGGCAGGGCATCATCGGAGCCGCCTACGTCATCGGCGAGAACGATGACGTCGCGATCGACTTCCTGGTCCGCAAGTTCCCCGCGTTCGTGGTGAAGACCTTCGAGATCATCGCCCACAGCATCGTCGCCTTCTTCGCCATCTGGGTCATGATCTGGGGCGGCATGGAACTGGCAGGTTCCGCGTTCGACCAGACGGTCGAGCTGCTGCCCTTCTCCCAGGGCCAGCTCTACCTGGTCCTGCCGATCAGCGGCGCCCTCATCTGCATCTACTGCCTCCTCCACATCATCCGGACCGTCGTGACGCCGGTGACGGTGCACAACGAGGAAGACATCGACATCGCGAACATGCTGGAAGAGGGCATCTGATCATGAACGAAGCAGGACTGGTTGCCCTCATCCTCGTGGTGGGGATGTTCGGCCTCATGGCCATCGGGGTCTCGGTCTCCGTGTCCATCGGCCTTCCGTCGGCCATCTGCCTGGTCATCCTCATGGGTCACGACTCGGGCATCTTCACCTCGGCACAGAAGATCTACAACGGCATCGACTCCTTCGCCTTGCTGGCGATCCCACTGTTCGTCCTGGCCGGCGCGATCATGAACTCCGGCGGCATCGCGAGCAGACTGATCGGTCTGGCCAAGGCGCTCACGGGCCCGCTGCCCGCCTCGCTCGCGCACACGAACATCATCGCCAACGCGCTGTTCGGCGCGATCTCCGGCTCGGCCCTCGCGGGCGCCTCGGCGGTCGGCGCGATAATGAGCCCCGAGATGGAGAAGGACGGCTACGACATGCGCTTCGGCGCCGCCGTAAACATCGCCTCCGCCCCCTCGGGCATGCTGATCCCGCCGTCCAACACGACGATCGTCTACGCCCTGGTGTCGCAGGCCTCGGTCGGCGCGCTGTTCATGGCCGGTTACCTGCCCGGCATCCTGTGGGCAGTGACCTGCATGGTCATCGTCGCCTTCTACGCCCGCAAGCACCCCGAACTCAAGGGCAAGGGCTTCCCCCCGATCAAGGAGGGGCTGCTCGCCTTCTGGCGTGCGCTGCCCAGCCTGGGGCTCATCATCGTCGTCATCGGCGGCATCATCGGCGGCGTGTTCACCCCCACCGAGGGTGCGGCTGTGGCCGTCGTCTACGCCCTGGTGCTGTCGTTCATCTACCGCACGATCTCGTTCAAGGACCTTCCGCGCATCCTGCTGAACGCCACGCGCACCTCGTCGGTAGTCATCTTCCTGATCGGCCTGTCCAGCATCATGTCGTACGCCATGACCTTCTCGGGCATCCCCGACCTGATCGGCGACTGGCTGACCTCGATCACCGACTCCCCGGTGGTGTTCCTGCTGATCATGATGGTGATCCTGCTGGTCATCGGCATCCCGCTGGACGCCACCCCGGCCGTGCTGATCTTTACCCCGATCTTCCTGCCGATCGCGACCCAGTACGGTATCCACCCCGTGCACCTCGGCATGATGATGGTGTTCAACATGTGCATCGCGGTCATCTCCCCGCCGTCGGCACCGGTACTGTTCGTGGGTGCCCGCGTGGCCGGTAAGAAGGTCGAGGATGTCATCGGACCGCTGATGCCGTTCTTCGGCGCGCTGATCGTCTCGCTGCTCATCGTCCAGTACGTGCCTGCGCTGTCACTGGCGTTGCCACGAGCTGCCGGACTTATCGTCGGCGGGTAGTCCGATCCGATTCGAAAAGGAGAAATGAGCCTCATGAAGGCCGTTTACATCAAGGGCAAGGAAGACCTGGAGGTCACCGACCTCCCGGTTCCCGAGCCCGGCCCCGGTCAGGTACGTCTCGCGGTGGAGTACGTGGGTATCTGCGGGTCCGACCTGCATTACTACTACCACGGCGCCAACGGCACCTTTGTCGTCCGCGAGCCCCTCATCCCCGGCCACGAGATGTCCGGCCACATCGACCTCGATCCGCAGGGCGAATGGGCGCCGGGCACTCCCGTCACCGTTCACCCGGCGACGTTCGGGCCCGACGTTCCCGGCATGGAGAACCTGCGCCACCTTCGTCCCGGCGGCTCGTACCTCGGCAGCGCCTCCACCTGGCCTCACACCCAGGGCGCCATGGCCGAGTACATGCTGGTCAACCGCGACATGGTCCGCGTGCTCCCGCAGGGCCTGTCCACCAAGGACGCGGCACTCGCCGAGCCCCTGGGGGTCGTCCTGCACGGGATCAACCTCGTCGGTGACCTGACCGGGTGCTCGGTGCTCGTCTCGGGCTCCGGGCCGATCGGCCTTCTGGCGGCGTTCGCCGCGAAGCAGCGTGGCGCCGCCAGCGTCACCAGCTCCGACCTGTTGGACGGCCCGCTGGAGCGGGCCAAGCAGGTGGGGGCCGACGCGGTGATCAACCTGCGCAACGAGCCGCTCCCCGAGAACGCGTTCGACGTCGTCCTGGAGTGTTCGGGTTCGCCCATCGCCGCCGGTAGCGCTCTCAAGGCGGTCAAGCCGTCCGGGCGGGTCGGCCAGATCGGGATGCTCCCGGGGGATCCGTCGCAGATCGTCCTGGCGCCCCTGGGGCAGAAGGAGATCACCTGGATCGGTTCCTTCCGCTTCGACAACGAGATCGACGACGCCATCGCGTTGATCGCCGCCGTCCCGGAAGTGGCGAACGTGGTCACGCACTCGTTCCCGGCCGATGAGGCTCGCCAGGCCTTCGCCGTCGCCAAGGACTCCCAGGCGTCGGGCAAGGTGCTGGTGCAGCTGGGGACGCCGCAGGCGTAGCAGGCGCGTCCTGCACGTATTCTTCGGCAGCCCCTCATGGCGGAGGTACAGCACATCAAGGTACCGCCGCGCGGGAGCCCATCGGTCTCTCGCGCGGCGGCCATCCTGAATCTCATGGCGACGCGACCCGGCGGATGGTCGCTGACCCAGATCGCATCGGCATTGGGCCTCGCGAAGTCGTCGACGCTGACGATCATGACGTCGCTGGAGGCAGCCGGCCTGGTGGCCAGGGCGGACAACTACTACGAGCTCGACGTCGGCGTCCTGACCCCGGCAGGGGGATTCCTCAAGGGCGTGGACATCGTGAGCCTGTTCAAGCGGAGGATCGCGACGTCCCCGCTTCTCAAGAACGAGATCGCGCATCTCGCCGTGCTCGGCGGGCGCGACGTCATCTACATCTCGCGGCACATCGGGCGCTCACCGTTGCCCGTGACGGCCCAGGTGGGCGACCGGTTCCCCGCATCGATCACCGCGGTCGGGGCCGCGCTGCTGGCGCAGATGCCGGACGACGAGGTGGTCGCCCTGTTCCAGGGCGCCGGTGAGTTCCCGCAGTGGACCTCGCGCTCAACCCCTGACCTGGAGGCGCTGCTCGCGAAGGTCCACCACGTGCGTGAGATCGGCTATGCCGTGGACGACGGCGAGACCCATCCCAACGTGTTCGCCTTCGGGCTGGTCGTCCACCGGGTGGGCAACTTCGTCCAGGACGTGGCGATCAGTACGTCGTTGAGCAGGGATCCGCTCGACGCCGAGCACCGCGACAAGGCACTGAGCGAACTGCGCACGATCTGCGCGGCGTTGGAGATGGGCAACGACATGCTCTAGGAGCGATCGGGGTCGGACGGCAGCGTCGTCGTCTCCTCGAGATACTTGTGGACGACGGCCAGGTCGTCGTCCCCGAGCCCTGCTGCCACCACACCTTCGATGATGCCCAGCGCATGTTTCGCGGTGGGCAGGGTGCGAGAGGCCTGTGCGGCCTCGTTCAGCGCGATGTTCAGATCCTTGACCATGAACTTCGCCGCGCCCGTGTTGGAGTAGTCGCGGTTCTCGATCTTCTCGTGCTTGGCCGTGAGTACGGCGCTTCCACCCCAACCCTTGGCGAGCATGCCGAACATCAGGGCCACGTCGACTCCGGCGCCCTCGGCCAGCAACGCGGCCTCGGACAGGGCACTGATCGTGACGGCCACCACCATCTGGTTGCACGCCTTGACGACCTCCCCTGCACCGAGCGGGCCGCAGTGGACGGGCGTGCCGCAGGCCTGAAGGACGGGCAGGACGCCGGCGACGGCCTCCTCGTCCCCTCCGACCATGATCGACAGGGTGCCCGCCTGAGCGCCCGCCTCGCCGCCCGACACCGGTGCGTCGACGACCCGGAGCAGGCCGCCGGTGGCCTGCTCCGCGCGAGCCGCCAGGTCGCGCACACCTTGGGGGGCCACCGTCGAGCTCACCACCAGGACGGTGGGCCGGGTGGTGCCCTCGAACAGGCCGGGCAGCAGGGGCTCGAGCTGCGTCAGATCCTGCAGCATGTCGATGATCACATCGTTCGATGATGCGATCCGTACGGGGTCGGACTCGAAAGTGGCGCCGGCGGCGACCAGGGACCGGGCGGACTCCGGACGGCGCGCCCACACTGTGACGCGGTGACCCGCGCCGATCAGATTGTGTGCCATGGGTGCGCCCATCTTGCCCGGGCCGAGCAGTGCAACGTCATGTGAAACCATGTATGCAGACTATTGGCGGCAGGCCATCGGTGGCGGCCGTATCCAACGACGGAAAGCATGGTCATGAGTTCACCATTCGACATCTCCGGGCAGACCGCTGTCGTCACGGGCGGGGCGAGAGGCCTCGGCCGGGGCGCCGTCGAGGCGCTCCTGCGGGCAGGGGCCGACGTCCACGTCATCGATCGCCTGGAGGCGCCGGACGATCTGCGCGCCTTCGCCGCGGAGCAGGGGCGAAGGCTCGTCGGGCATCAGGCCGATCTCCTCGATCCCGATGCCCTGCCGGGCGTGGCACGGGAGATACTGGCCGACGACCAGATCGACATCCTCGTCAGCAACGCCGGATTCAACGTGCGGTATCCGTCGACCGAGTTCCCGCTGGACAAGTGGGATGCCGTGCTGGCCGTCGACCTGAGGGCCGTCTTCCAGGGATGCCAGCTCTTCGGTGCTCCGATGGTCGAGCGGGGGCACGGGAAGATCATCAACACCGCATCGGTGCTGAGCTTCCAGGGCGGGCTGACCGTGCCCGCCTATGCGGCCGCGAAGGGCGGCGTCGCCTCGGTGACCAGGGCACTGTGCAACGAGTGGGCGGGCCGGGGCGTCAACGTCAACGCCATCGCGCCCGGGTACATGGCCACCGAACTCAACACGCAACTGCTCGCCGACGAGGAGCGCACCGCACAGATCACCGTGCGCATCCCGGCGGGGCGCTGGGGCACGCCCGCCGACGTGGGCGACGTGGTCGTGTTCCTGGCCTCACCCGCTGCCGACTACATCCACGGGCAGGTGATCGCCATCGACGGCGGCTGGCTCGCGCGCTGACCAGGCAGCCCGGGTCAGGAGGCGAGCCCGGTCTCGAAGGCGATGAGGACCAGGCTGACGCGGTCGCGTGCCTGCAGTTTGCTGAGCAGGCGTCCGATGTGGGTCTTGACCGTGCCCTCGGCCATGAACAGGCTCGCGGCGATCTCCGAGTTCGTCGCGCCGCGGGCGATCTCGACGAGCACCTCGCGTTCCCTGTCGGTGAGCACGTCGAGGCGCTCGTCCCGGCGTCCCGGCGCGTCCGGCAGCGACGGCAGCACCTGCTCCAGCAGCCGGCGGGTCGCGCTGGGCGCCACCACCGAGTCGCCCGCGGCGACGGCCCGGATGGCGCTCAGCAGGTCGTCGGGGCGCGCGTCCTTCAGCATGAACCCGGACGCCCCCGCCTTCAACGCGGAGAAGACGTACTCGTCCAGATCGAAGGTGGTGAGGACGAGCACCTTCGTGGGCAGGCCGGCCGCGACGATGCGCCGGGTGGCCTCGACCCCGTCCATCTGGGGCATGCGGATGTCCATCAGGACGACGTCGGCCGGCTTCGCGGTGAGCGCGCTGACCGCGCCGAGCCCGCTGTTGGCCTCGCCGACCACCGTCATGTCGTCCTCGGCGTCGATGAGCATGCGGAACCCGCTGCGTACCAGGGACTGGTCGTCGGCGAGGAAGACTGTCAGCGGCTGTGTCACGGGGTTTGGTTCCCTCCTGGTCCGTGGTGACGTGGTGACGGTTTGCCCGCCTGCAGCGGGAGCGTGGCACGGACCAGCCACCCGCCTGTGCGTGTCGGTCGGGCGACCAGCTTGCCACCCATTGCGGCGACTCGCTCGTGCATACCGCGAAGACCGTAGCCAGGGCCGAGATCGGGGACCAAGGGCCAGTCGTCGGCGGCGTCGGGTGTCGATCCCGCGGGGATGCCGCCGTCGTCCATCACCTCGATGTGGATCACGGTCGGCTCGTAGATGATCGTGACGCGCGCCCTGGCCTGGGGTCCGGCGTGTTTGAGGAAGTTCGTCAGCGCTTCCTGCACCACCCGGTAGGCGGTCAGGCCCACGGTGGCGCTCACCGCGGGTTCCGCCCCGGTGATGGACAGCGTCACCCGGTCGCCCGCGCGGGCGACCATGGTCGCGATGTCGGGCAGCCCCGGGTTGGGGCGATAGTCGTCGGGCGAGGACGACTCGGGGTCGACGCGCAGGACGCCCACGATGCGCCGCATCTCCGACAAGGCCTCGCGGCCGGTGTCCGAGATGGTGTCGAGCACACGGGTGGCCGCCTCGGGCTGCTTGCGGGCCAGGGCCTTGCCGCCGTCGGCCTGGACGATGATGACGCTGAGCGAGTGCGCCACCACATCGTGCAGCTCTCGTGCGATCTCGTTGCGGATGCGCGCCTCGGCCATCCGCGTCTGCTGCTCGCGGCGCACGAGTTCCGACTCGTAGCGCTGGCGGGCCGACTGCTCCCGCTCCTCCCGGGTGATCGCCGTCTCGCGATCTCGCCGCCCGAGCAGGTACGGGATGACCACCCAGGCGAAGCAGAGGGCCGAGAACGGGGCCGTGAGCGACAAGAGACCTTCCCCCTGCTGTGCGAGCGGCTCGTCGCTCATCCAGCGCAGGGGGCCGATGACCGACCCCAGCGCTCCTGCGCCGACGACGATCCGCGACTCGTGCCCGGCGACGAAGCGTGCCACCGAGTACGACGCGGCCGGGATGGCTATCAGCGACCACGTCGGGCTCGAGACGAACACCACCTGGACGAGGCCGGCCACGGTCATTAGGCCGGTCATGAGGATGGGGTGGGTCCGGCGGATGGCCAGCGGCATCATCAGGGCGATCGAGGTGATCACGGACGCCGCGTAGTCGGGACGCCTGGGGCCGGACGCCAGCAGGTCGCCCCAGAAGGCGGTGCCCAGCGTCAGGGCGATGGCCATGGCGAGATCGAGACGCCGGGCTGCGGGTCCCCCGCGCTCGGCGGCCTCCTTCGACCTGAGACCGTCGTCCACGTCCATCCCCTCAGCGTAGTCCCGCGGTCTCGCAGGTCGCGCCTGCGTGCGAGGCGCCGCCTCACGGGGGAGAATGGAGCCAGCCGAATCCGAGACGAAGTGTCGGCGCGGCCCGGTACTGTCGGCCACGGACGAACTCGAGATCACCCCAGCGGAAGGAAGGACCGTGGCATCGCAACTCGAGACCCCCCGGCCCCATTCCTGGCCCACGTTCGGGATGGAGCCGCTCGATGCGTCCTACGTGAATCGTCTGATCGATTATGTGGACGGCCGCCTCGACCAGGCGGATCATCGCATGCTGCTGCTGCTCAAGTGCATGCTGGCAAGCGATCTTCCGCCGGCGCTGCACAATCGGGCGACCGAGGCCGTGCTGGGGTTCCGCTATTCCGTGCTGGAGCCGGGCCACGACTCGATGACCCTGTGGACCGAGAGCCACCAGCTCGCGACGGCGACGGCGGAGTACCTCGCCGGTCAGATGCTCGAGGACCAGATCTTCCGCAATGACGGGCGGTCGGGCGCCCGGCACAAGCGGGCCGCCCACGCGCGGTTGCTCCAGTGGCTGTCGGATCGTTTCCGGTTCGGCTTCAGCGAGTGGCTGTCGAGCGACTACTACGCGTACAACGCGGGCACGCTGGCGCTGCTCATCGACCACGCCCGCGACGAGGCGCTGGTGCGGCGGGCGTCCATGGTGCTCGACCTGCTGCTGACCGATGTGGCGCTGCACAGCTTCCGGGGCCAGTTCGTCCCCAGCATGGGACGCGGCAGCCTCGAGGCGATCTGCCATCCCGAGACCTCCGAGATCGTCCCCGTGTGGCATTCGGCGTTCGAGACCGCGGACGAGGACGACCCCGAGCCCGACTACGACCAGCTGTCCAGCCTGTTCGTGACGAGGCGCCGCTACGAGACACCGGCGGCCGTGCGGGAGACCGCGCTCGACCAGCCGGTCAGGCGGGTGCTGACGTCCCAGGGCCTCGACGCGGACGAGGTACGTGACGAGTTACGCGCCCATCCCGAGTACCCGCGCTCCCAGGGCATGGATCTGGTGGCCTTCTGGTGGGCGCAACAGGCGATCACGAGGCCCGAGACCATCGTGGAGTCGGTGCGGGCGCTGCGGGCGCTCGACCTCGACGGCAACCGCACCCTGGCTCCGATGCGGCGTTTCTGCCGGGTGCCCGACCGGCTGCTCGTCCCCACCCTCAACACGCTCAACCCGGTGACGCAGGGCGCCGCGCTGCAGCGGGCGAACGTGCAGACCGTGACGACGGCCAACTACCTGCTGAGCAGCGTCCAGCGCTACCACCCGGGCGAGTTCGGCGACCAGCAGCACATCTGGCATGCGACCCTGCCCGGCGACATCCAGGTGTTCGGGACGCACCCCGGGTCGACGGAGCTGACCCGCGAGGGACGCCCGGCGAGCCCCGGGCACTGGGTGGGCAACGGCATCAATCCCGACGTGGCGCAGCACCACAACGTGCTGCTCGCCCTCTACGACCTCCGGGCGCGCAAGGGCATGCTGGAGGGCCCGCGCCACGAACTCGTGCACATCCACTTCCCGTTCGTCCCGTTCGACCAGACCAGGCTCGGGTCGACGTGGGTCGCCGGGCGCAGGGACGACTCGTACATCGGCATCCTCGGCACGCACAGCTTCGAACAGATCAGTGAGACCGAGATCGTGCAGCGCGGGGTCAACACGGGCTACGCGGTCGTGCTGGGGGACGACGAGGAGTACACCTCGTTCGCCTCGTTCCTGCGGCAGCTCAAGCAGTACCGGGTGCGGCTGGACGGCAAGCGCCTCACGTTGACCAGCCCCTACGGCAGGTTCGAACTGGTGTGGAAGGGCGACTTCCGCGTCAACAGCCGCCTGATCGATTCGTGGTACCCCCACTACGACTCGATCCACGTGCGATCGGCTCGTAACCCGGGACGGCTGACGATCAACGGCACGACGCAGCGGCTCGCGCTCGACTGGGGCATGAGCTTGCGCGAGTCCTCGCCGCTCGAAGAGTGAGTCCTCAGTCCAGGTCGTCGGTGGCCGCGGCCCACAGTTCGGCCGAAGCCTGGGCGCGGGCCCGGTTGCGCAGAGCCATGAGCCCCAGGACGAGGGCGATCACTGCGAGGACGATACCGATGCGTTTCCTCATGCCGACCACCTTAGTGCGGACTCAACGGGCGTTCCCGTGGAGCAGGGGACGATAGGTGATCTGCGCGCTCGCCGGGGTGGCCACCCGTAGCCTCCACGGGACAGGGCCGGTGGGCGGGACACGCAGCAGGGACAGGCATTCCCGCCCTTGATCGGCGAAGAGCTCCACGCTGCAACGGTCGACCCACAGGTCGAGCTCCAGGGTGCCGGGCAGCAGCGGGAAGCGGGCGGTGTGGGCCGCCAGCATGTGGTCCCCGGGACGATGGGCGATCAACTCGTCGCCGATGCGCGAGACGCTCACACCGTCGAGGGTGAGCGTGAAGTCGGCCTCGGTGACGCGCAGATGCACCAGGCCGATCGGATCGGTGATCGGTAGTTCCTCGTCCCTGCCGGCAGGGGGGACGGGCAGGGAGTCCTCGTCCCCGAGCTGCTCACCGATCTCGTCGGGCACCTGCTGGCGCAGCACGCGTCCGCCCTCCTCGTGGGCCACCTGCAGCACGCGGGGCAGGCTCAGCATTCCGGGCCAGGCGTGTGAGCGCGGCGGGTCGGAGGGCCACAGCGAGCCGATCACCAGCAGGCGCGGGCGTCCCCGGTGGCCCGCGGGCGAGTTCTGCAGGGGGCGGGCGTGGCGGAAGGCGAGCCACATGTCGAGCGGATGGAATCCCGGATCGCCCTCGGGCACGAACTCGCCGTCCTCCAGCCTCCCGAAACGGTAGCCGGTGAGTCCCGGCACCGGGCTGCGACCGGGGGTCGGCTCGGCCAGTTGCAGCCAGAACAGCTCGTCCGAGTCGACGTCGGGCACCCGGAGCAGATCGACGATCGTCCAGTCACCGCAGGTGGGCCGGCGTGTGTCGGAGCGCGCGGCGTCCGGAGGCGAACTGGTGGGCGCGTCGGCCGACCAGGTGAGGAGGTCGGGGGTGCGCGCTCCGGACCAGCCGGGTGATCCGTGGCCGGTGGGGACGACGTGCCATGCCCTCTCGCCGTACCAGGCGTCCCCCGGTTCGAGGGCGGCTCCCGTCGCCGCGCCGAAGTGGAAGACGGGCGTGCGCTCCGCTGCGTCCATAGCGCGATAGTAGTGCTCGCGCGTAAGGCCGGTGCCTCACCTATGGTTCACCGAACGGACACCCGGAGGTCCGATGGGGATGAATCACCGGGCTGCACACAGCTTCCGGGGCGTTTTCCACAGGATTCATCCACATATCCACATAGCGCTATGTGAACTGTGCGTAAACACTTGCGATTTCAATTTGTTGTCCACAGTGCGCGACCCGAGGCACCGACCTCCGCGAGAGGTGGCACGCGTGCCACGATGGGTGGCATGGCAACCGTGTTCACGAAGATCATCGAGGGCGAATTCCCGGGCACGTTCGCGTGGGCGGACGACGCGTGCGTCGCCTTCGCGTCCATCAATCCGATCAGCGACGGGCACCTGCTGGTCGTCCCCCGGCAGGAGGTGGCGAAGTTCACCGAGGCCGACGACGACCTGCTCGCACACCTCATCCACGTCGCGAAGATCGTCGGACGAGCCCAGGAGGCGGCGTTCGATGCGCCGCGCGCCGCACTGATCGTCGCCGGGTTCGAAGTGCCGCACATGCACATCCACGTCATACCCGCCTGGGGGGAGGCCGAGCTCACCTTCGCCAACGCGCGCGCCGAGGTTCCGGGCGAGGAACTCACGGCGGCCACCGAGAAGGTACGGGCGGCACTGCGCGCCCAGGGGCACGGCGCGAACGTGCCACCCGACCCGGGCAGCGCCCGGCTGGCCTGACCCCGCCATGACAGAGCCGATCGAGGCCGCCGCACGCGTCATCACCGTGTCGGACCGCTGCGCGCGCGGCGAACGCGAGGACGCCTCCGGCCCCCTGGCCGCGCGGTTGCTGGGTGAACTCGGGTTGCGTGTGCAGCCGGTGGTCGTCGTCCCCGACGGGGTGGATTCCGTGCGCGAGGCGATCCGGGCGGCGCTCGCCTCGTCCGCGCGCCTGGTGTTCACGACCGGCGGGACCGGGATCGGCCCCCGCGACCTGACTCCCGAGGCCACGGAGACGTTGCTGGTCGCCCAGCTGCCGGGACTGGCCGAACAGATCAGGCAGCAGGGCCTGGCCGCGACCCCGGCGGCCGTGCTGAGTCGGGGGCTGGTCGGTATCACTGCTCGTGGGCCGGGGGCCGCCCTGGTCGTGAACGCGCCCGGCTCACCGGGCGGTGTACGGGACGCGGTGGCCGTGCTCGGTCCGGTGCTGACCCACATCCTCGGTCAGCTCGACGGCGGCGACCACTGACGCCGGGCGGGTCAGCCTTCCGCCCGCCACCGCCTGAGCGCATCGGGGTCGTCCAGATCGGCCGCGGCGTGATCGGCGACCGGGATCGCCTGGAGATCGAGGCCGCCCACCAGGTGCCGCACGGGCATGCCGTGCGGCGATTCCCCACGCGACGAGGCCTCACGGCTCGCCCGGCGCAGGGCCCCCGTTCGGTAGACGGCGAGCAGGTGCTGGCCGCGGCCGTTCGCGAGGGCCACGACCCCGTCGCCGGACGAGGATCGCGCGGCAGCGACGAGACCCGCCGCCACGGCTGCCGAGCCGGGGGCGTCACAGGTGCAGACGAGCACGAGATCTTCGTCGGCAAGGCCGGAAGGGCAGGCGGAAAGGGCGTCCAGACCGGCCAGGACGGCGGCGGCCGGCCCCCCACCGGGCGGGTCCTCCATCGTCCGCACGACGCCCACGGGAAGCGGGAGCGACTCGGGGCCGACCACGACGACGCGCCCGATCGTCCCCGCCGGGAGTGCACGCAGGCCGTCGAGGACGTGCCCGAGCAGGGGACGCCCGTCGACGACCAGGGTCGCTTTGTCGCTGCCCATGCGCGTGCTGCCCCCGCCCGCGAGCACCACCACGTCCACCCCGGGCACGGCTACCTCGCCCAGGTGGGCAGCTCATCGGCGGGACGACGCCACTCGCCGGAGCGTCCCCCGGCCTTCGACACGATCATGGTGTCGCGGATCGCCGCACTGCGATCGATGCCCTTCACCATGTCGATGACGGCCAGCGCCGCGCCCATGACGGCGGTGAGTGCCTCCATCTCCACCCCGGTCCGGTCGGCGGTGCGGGCGGTGGCCCGCAGGCGCACCCCGTCGTCGGCCACCTCGCAGTCCACCTCGCAGCCGTGCAGGCCGATGACATGGGCCAGCGGCAGCAGGTCGGGTGTGTGCTTGGCCGCCTGGATGCCCGCGATGCGTGCGATCGCGAGGACGTCGCCCTTCGGGACCGTCCCGGAGCGCAGGGCGGCGACGGTGCCGGGTGCGCAGCTCACCAGGCCGATCGCCGTGGCCTCCCGCACGGTCGGCTGCTTGGCGGTGACGTCGACCATGTGCGCGGTGCCGTCGTCCCGCAGGTGCGCGAAGCGCTCGCCCGTGGTCATGATCCCCGTCTCGTCTCGATGAGGTCGACGACCCCGCCGGAAGTCACCTCGGTGACATCGGCAGGGACGACGGCCAGCGCGCCGGCACGGTGCAGCGACGCGATCAGGTGTGACCCGGCCCCGAGGCGGTGGGAGGGTGCCACCGTGCCGTCGGGCAGGCGCATCACGGGCATGAACTGGACGAACCCCCGGGGAGACCTCCACCCGGTGCCCACGGGCGCGAGGCCGGTACTCGGGACGGACGCGGGATCGAGCCCGGCGAGGGCCGCGAGGACAGGCACGACGAACACGAACCAGCTGACGAACACGCTCACGGGATTGCCGGGCAGCGCGAGCAGCGAGACGACCCGTCCGTCGGAGGCCGTCAGCCGTCCGTGGCCCTGCGGCTTGCCCGGACGCATGGACACCCTGGCGAACTCCAGGGCGTCGGCCACCGCGGAGTTCTTCACGACGTCGCGGACCCCGACGGACACGCCACCGCTGGTGATGACGACGTCGGCGAGGTCGAGGGCCGCGGTCACGGCGGCGTCGAGCGCGGCCGGATCGTCCGGGCAGCGAGCCAGGCTCATCGGCACCGCACCGAACTCGGCCACCAGGCCTGCCAGCATCGGCCCGTTGCTGTCGGGGATCTGGCCGGTGTCCAGTGGCTGACCCGGTTCGACGAGCTCGGCGCCGGTCGCGATCACCGCGACCCTCGGCGCGGGATGCACGAGCAGGGTGCCGTGCCCGGCGGATGCGGCGGCGGCGATCGCGGTGGCGTCCACCCTGACCCCGGCGGGCAGGATCGGAGCCCCCATGGCGACGTCCTCGCCTGCGAGGCGGATGTTTGCTGCCCGGGCGACCGATCCGGTGATCCGCACGATTTCCGGAAGGCCGGCCCGGCCCAGCGGCTGGTCGGTCAGTTCCACGGGGACGACGGCGTCGGCTCCCGCGGGCAGCGGAGCCCCGGTCATGATGCGAACCGCCTGCCCGTCGCCCACGCGCGGGTCGTCCCGGCTTCCGGCGGCGAGGTCGCCGACCACGCCGAGGGCGATCGGCGAAGCCGGATCGGCCGTGGCCACATCCGCATGCCGCACGGCGAACCCGTCCATCGCCGAGTTCGTGAAGGGCGGAACCGCGACCCGGGCCGTCACCGCCTCCGCGGTCACCAGCCCCAGGCATCTGGCCAGGGGCAGTTGGACGGGCGGCAGCGGCATCAGCCCGTCCAGCAGGCGCTTCCGGTAGTCCTCGACAGACACTCTGCCGTCCCGGCCGCTCATGGCAGTCCCGTCCATTCCGAATGCCCGTCGCTGAAATGCTGGTGCTTCCAGATCGGGACGCGGTGCTTGACCTCGTCCACGAGATCGGAGGTGGTCGCGATCGCCTCGCGACGGTGATCCGCCGCGACGATCGCGAACAGGGCGACATCGCCGATCGTCAGTGCGCCCACGCGGTGAGCGATGCCCACCGCACGCACGCCCGCGCGTCCGGTGAACTCCAGGGCGACCTGGCGCAGGACGTCGGCGGCCTTGGGATGGGCCGTGTAGTCGATGCCGTCGACGGCCTGGCCGGCGTCGTGGTTGCGGATGACACCGCAGAACGTGACCACGGCACCCGCCGCGTCGTCCGCGGCGCACCGCGTGAGCGCGGGCACGTCGATCGGTTCGGTGCCGACCTCGGCGAAGGCGAGGCGGGCCGATGGGTGTTTCGACCCAGGGGTCACAGTCACGCGCCTACCCTCCCGCGAAGGGCGGGAGCACGTCCACGTCGATCTCACCTGCCGGCAGCGGCTCGTCCCCGTCGCTCGCCTGTTGCCCGGCCACGGCGATGGCACAGACCCCCAGCACCTCTGTCAGCCGGGATTTGCCCTCGCCGAGCGCGGAGATCAGGTCGCCGACCGTGGCACCGTCGGGCAGGGTGATGTGCGTCGAGTCCGTGCCGGCGGCCTCCGCCGCACCGGCATAGAACGTGACCCTTGCTGTGGTCACCTTTGCCTCCTTGTCATCCACCGATCGCCGACATGGGTCGCGTGGTTGCCGCGAATCCGCCGTGATCGATTCCGTGAGCCCTCGGCTTGTGCCACATGGCCTGTCGCCACAGGCGGGCGACCTCCTCGTCGTCCGCGCCGTTCCGTAGCGGGCCACGCAGGTCGGTCTCCCGTTGCCCGAACAGGCACGAGCGGATCCTGCCGTCGGCCGTGAGCCTGGTGCGGTCGCAGGCCCGGCAGAACGGGGCCGTCACCGAGGCGATGATGCCCACCTCACCCTCCAGCCCCTCGAAGCGGACGCGCCGCAGCTCGGCCGGGGCAGCGCCGCGAGCCTCGGTGGCGTCCGTGAGCTCGGCACCGGCATCGGTGAGAGCCTGGACGAGTTGTTCGCGGGTGACGATGGCGTCCCTGTCCCACTCCACCGACCGGCCGAGCGGCATGTGCTCGATGAACCGCAGCTGGTAGCCGTTGGACAGGCAGAAACGCAGAAGATCGGGAGCATCCTGCCGAAAGCCCGCGGGCTGCGGGACGCAGTTCACCTTGATCGGGTCGAGCCCGGCCCGCCGGGCGGCGTCGAGGCCCTCGACGACCGACGTCAGCCGTCGCCGCTGAGTGATCTCGGCGTAGCGGGCGTCGTCCAGGGTGTCCAGCGAGACGTTCACGCGTTGCAGCCCGGCGCCGGCCAGCGGCCCGGCCCGGTGCTTCAGCCCGACGGCGTTGGTCGTGATGGAGATGCCGGGGAGGCGTCCCTCGGCGGTGGTCAACCGGGCGGTGGCGGCGATGATCGCCTCGAGCCCGCGATGCAGCAGTGGCTCGCCGCCGGTGTACCGGACGTCGGTGATGCCGAGGCGGGTGACCGCCACCGTCACGAGCCGGACGATCTCGTCGTCGGTGAGAAGTTCGTCCGGGGACTGCCAGGAGTCGGGCGTCCGGGGCATGCAGTAGACGCACCTCAGGTTGCAGCGATCGGTGAGCGACACGCGCAGGTCGTGTGCGACACGGCCGTACTGATCAGCGAGCCCGGTCGTCGCCGGCACACGAGCGGGGTCGACCATCAGCTTCATCGGTCGGGTCAACCGCACGCTCGAACTCCCTCGAATCGGTATCGACTCAGTGTGCCATATTGATGGATGAAGATTGAAGGAGGTTCTCACGTGGATGAGCCGGAGAAGATGGCGCAGATGAACGCCTGGCTGGACGAGGTCTGCGAGGCGCTTGGTGTGCATCGAGCCGACCTGGCTGCCGTCACCCCGGCCGTGCTCGGCCTTGTCAGTCAGGTGGCGCACGGCCCCTCTCGTCCGGCGGGGCCGTTGACGGCGATGGCGGTCGGCATCGCGGCGTCGCGGGCCGACGGTGATTTCGTCCCGGCGGTGGAGGACGCCATCGGGAAGCTGCAACCCCTGCTCGCGCCGTACCGGGACAACGCGAAGTGACTCAGGCCTCACGACAGTGGTGATCGGGAGGGGGCGCCGGGCGCCACGACTCGGGTTCGCGCTCCGGCTCGCGTGAGCCGAGGTACTGCTGGGGCGTGAGGCCGTGTGCGGTTCGGAACGCCCTGGTGAATGCCGGGGGATGCGCGTAACCGACACTTCGGCCGACGGCCGTCGGCGGCAGGCCGAAGTCGAGTTGCGCCCTGGCGTGGGTCATCCGTGCCAGGGTCCGCCATTGCTGGAGGCTCATGCCGGTTTCGGCGCGGAAGCACTGATGAAGTTCCCGTGGGGCCAGCCCGAACGACCTCGCCCAGTCGGCAAGCCTCGTCTCGTTGGCTGGTTCGCGGGACAGTGCGGCTGCCAGGCGGACCGCCGGTGAGACGTCCCGTTCTCCGGCCTGCGCGCCCTGGCCGAGGGTGCGGGCGACCACGAGGTCGAAGGCCGCCGACCGGTCATGGCCGGGGGGCCGTAGCGCCGTGTATGTGCTGATGAGCGCATGAAGGAGCCAGCCCTCGTCCTCCACGGGGAAGGAGACGGGTCGCAGGTCGGCGGACGACAACGTGATCGCCTGGGTGCTGCGGAAGCCGAGAGGGAGCAGCAGCGAGTCGGGTGCCACACGGACGGTGTTGGGTAGCCCTGCCGGCAGGAGGATGGCGTCCCCGCGGCGGAGGTGCCACGTTCGCCCCGCCACATCCACCTCGGCGGTGCCCCGGCAGACCCACACCGCCACGTGTGCGGCGTTGACATGCGGCCAGGTCTCGCTGGCGGGGATGCCGGGTGGGGGCAGGGCGGGTAGCGCACCACCCGGCTCGATGCGACCGGTGAGGGTGGCGAAGTGCTCCTTGTAGCGGCCCGGGGTCGTCCCCAGGTGGGTTCGGAAGGCCCGGGCCAGGGCACTTGCCCCCGCGAAGCCCACCTGATGGGCCACCCAGCCGATCTCGTGGTCGTCGCGCAGGAGGTCCGCTGCGGTCGACAACCTGACCCGGGTACGCCATTTGGCGAACGACAGCCCGGTCTCCTGAGTGAACCGGCGTTGCAGAGTGCGTTCGCCGATCCCGGCCGCAGCGGCGAGTTCCCGGGCTGTCCGTGGATCGCCCGGATCGCGCAGGAGCACGAGGGCGATGCGGAACGCGTCACCGGATCGGGGTGGTGGCGGGAGGAGCCCGGTGGCGGCGTCCGGGACCGAGCTCGCGTCCGGTACCAGTTCGAGAGGTGCCGTGACGGGCTCTTTGAGATAGGACAGATTGAGGGCGAACTCGTAGACGAGGCGTTTCTCCCAGCCCGCGGGAATCTGCCACCGCATGGTCTCGATAGCCCGGCCGCCCGCCTCGACGCCGATCGGGAACGCGATGCAGCCCGGTTCGGTCGAGATCGAGTAGCGGACGCCCGCGGGCACCCGGAGCATCTGGCCCGCTCGCAGGTCATGCACCGTGCTGTCGATGCGGATGGCGGCTCTTCCCTGGCTGACCCACAGCAGCAGCGGGCCGGTCGCCAGCGTCGGAGCGAGGAAGCTGGCACGGATCGGGCCGATCGACGGCCTCGGCTCGGGCAGTGGTAACAACATGGCGCTTTGAGGATACGCGCTCAGGTTAGGTAGTCCTAACCTCGTCTGCATGCTTGTCAACCTTCGCAAGGCGATCGCCGCCGCGGCCACGGCCGCGGCCCTGCTCCTCACCGGCTGCTCGGGTTCTCCGGCCGCCGACTCGTCCGCGCCGTCGTCCGAGGACGGCCAATGGCCCCGCACCATCACACATGAGGCGGGTACGACGACGATCGACTCCCAGCCGCTGAAGATCGTGTCGACCTCGCCCTCCCTCACCGGAACCTTGCTCGCCATCGGGGCCCCGGTCGTCGCCACCGCCGCTGCTACCCCGTCCGGATTGACCGATGACAAGGGATTCTTCTCGCAGTGGGCCGATGTGGCCGACGAACGAGGGGTCGAAGTGCTCTACTCGAATCTCGAGCTCGACCTCGACGCCATCGACGCGTACGCGCCGGATCTGATCATCGGCTCGTCCAACGGCGGCGATTCCGTGCTCGAGGCGTACGACCAGCTGAGCGACATCGCTCCGACGGTCCTCGTCGACTACGGGACTTCGGCGTGGGACGACCTCACCACCGAACTGGCCGACGCCACAGGTGACGAGGACGAGGCCGCCCAGGTCACCGCGGACTTCGACGCGTGGGTGACCGAGCAGGCGGAACTCATCGACCTTCCCGAACAGCCGGTGACGGCGTTGGTCTACATGGGCGGCGACGGCGCGTGGGCGTTCTCGCAGGACAGCCAGCAGGCGGTGTTGCTGGAACAGCTGGGCTTCGAGTACGCGGGGGTGCCGGCCGAGTACGAGGCGTCGAGCTCGTCGGGGGTGTCGGTCGTGACGGCGGAGAACATGCCCGCCGCGTTCGCCGAGGCGCAGACCCTGTTCGTGGTCCCGGTCTCCAGCGCCGAGGTCGTACAGCAGGTCGCGTCCGATCCCCTGCTCGCCAATCAGCCCGCGGTCGTCGCCGGCCGGGTGCACTCGCTGGGGGCGGCCTCGTTCCGGCTCGACTACTACAGCGCCACCGACACCGTGGAACTGCTGGTCTCCGAGTTCGGGCGCTGAGGTTGTGATCCGAACCCGGTTCGCCGTGGTCGTGGGCGTGTCGCTGGGCGTCATCGCGCTGTCGGCACTGGCGGGGATCGGACTCGGCTCGCATCCCATTCCCGCGGCCACGGTGGTGGAGGCGCTGATCGACTACGACCCCGCAAACAACGATCACATCGTCGTCGTCCAGTCGCGCGTCCCGAGGGTGGTGATGGGGATCGTCGTGGGTGCGGCCCTGGGCCTCGCGGGTGCACTCATGCAGTCGTTCACCCGCAACCCGCTGGCGGACCCTGGGATCCTCGGGGTGAACGCGGGCGCTTCGGCGGCCGTCGTGGTCGCCATCGCATACTTCGGGGTCACCGACGTCGGCGGATACGTCTGGTTCGCGTTCATCGGGGCGGCGGCGGGAACCGTGGCCGTCTACCTGCTCGGCTCCGCGCACCGGAGCACCGCGACTCCCGCCCGCATGGCGCTCGCCGGCACCGCGTTGTCGATGGTGATCAGTGCCTTCACCGGCATGGTCCTGTTGAGCAACGAGCCCGTTTTTCTGCAGTTCCGGTACTGGACGGTGGGCACCTTGCAGGGCCGTGGCATCCCCGTTCTGCGGGCCGTGCTCCCCTTCATGGTCGCCGGTGCGGTTCTGGCGGCACTGCTGGCCCGGCCGCTCAACGCGATCGCCCTCGGGGAGCAGACGGCCCGGGGGCTCGGGGTCAACGCACGGCTGGTCCGTCTCGGGACCACCCTGGCGGTGGTGCTCCTCGCCGGTGGCGCCACTGCGGCAGCCGGGCCCATCTCCTTCGTCGGCCTGGCCGCCCCGCACGTCGTGCGCATCCTTGTCGGCCCGGATCACCGCCTGTTGCTGCCGGGCGTGCTGGTCGTGGCGCCCGCCACCCTGCTGGCGGCCGACACCGTGGGACGGATAGCCGTCGCACCCGGAGAACTGCAGACGGGGATCTCCGCGGCGGTGCTGGGCGGCCCGATCTTCGTCGCGCTCGCACGGTCGCGGAAGCTGGCCTCGCTGTGAGCCACGCCGACACCGGCCGGATGCCGCCGATCGTCCCACACGTGGTGAGGCTGGGCCCCTGGTCCGTGCGCCTGTGGCCGCGCGGAGTCGTGTTCGCGGCTGTCACGGTTGTGTGCGTGCTCGGCGTCGGCGCGGCGAGCCTCGCGATCGGCGGGCTCGACATGTCGGCCACCGAACTGTGGGCGGCGTTGACGGGCGAGGGCGATGCGTCGGCGGTTCGCTCGATCCGGGGACGCAGGTTGCCCCGCCTGCTCACGGCGATCGGGGTGGGCGGGAGCCTGGGAGTGTCGGGGGCGGTGTTCCAATCGCTGTCGCGAAACGTGCTCGGATCTCCCGACGTCATCGGGTTCACCACCGGTGCCGCCGCCGCGGCCGCCGTGCAGATCGTGGTCTTCGACGGCGGAGTGCTGGCCACCGCGCTCGCGGCCGTCGTCGGAGGTGTGCTGACAGCGCTGCTCGTCTACGGATTGGCCAGGAGAGACGGAGTCACAGGCGGGTTGAGGCTCATCCTGGTGGGCATCGGCACGGCGGCCGTGCTGGGAGCCCTCATCGACTTCCTCATGGTGCGGGCGTCCATCACCGACGCGGCCGTGCTCCAGCAATGGAGCGCGGGGTCGCTGACCGGACGGGGCTGGTCGCACGCGCTGATCGTGCTGATCGTCGACATCCTCGTCGTCCCCGTGATGGTCCTGGTGTCGCGACGGGTCTCGCTGATGGAGATGGGGGACGACACCGCGGCCTCACTGGGGATTCCGGTCGAGCGGTTCAGGTTCGCCGCGGTCGTCCTCGCCGTCCTCCTCGCCGCGGTGGCCACGGCGGCCGCGGGACCGATCGCCTTCGTCGCGCTCGCGGCGCCGCAGATCGCACGCAGGACCGTTCGCTCTCCGGGGGTACCGGTGGTCACGTCGTTCTTGACGGGGGCCTTTCTGCTCGCCACCGCCGATCTGCTGGCCCAGCGGGTCGAGATCGGCCTGCGCACGCCGGTGGGCATGGTCACCAATCTTCTGGGCGGGGCGTACCTCGTATGGCTGCTGGCACGCCGCGCATGAGGAAAGGAGAACATGTGACGACCACCGACGACACCGACGAGATGGTGCAACTGAGCGCCGAGGACGTCAGCGTGGGCTACTCGACCACGACGGTCGTCGACCGGCTCAGCCTGCGGATCCCCCCGGGCGGGTTCACCGTCATCGTGGGGCCGAACGGGTGCGGCAAGTCCACCATTCTCCGGACCCTGGGGCGCATGCTCCAACCCCGCCACGGGCGGGTCGTGCTCGACGGCAAGGACATTCACGCTTATCGGACGAAGCAGGTCGCACGCAGGGTCGGTCTTCTGCCGCAATCACCCGTCGCGCCGGACGCGATCACAGTCGCCGATCTCGTGACGCGCGGACGTTTCCCCCACCAGACCCTGTTGAGGCAGTGGTCGGCCGAGGACGAGCGCATAGTCGGGCAGGCGCTCGACGAGGTCGGGATGAAACCGGATGCCGGCCGGCTCGTCGACGAACTGTCGGGTGGCCAGCGGCAGCGCGTATGGATCGCCATGGCGCTGGCTCAGCAGACCTCCGTGCTGTTGCTCGACGAACCGACGACGTTCCTGGACGTCTCCCACCAACTCGACGTGCTCGACCTGTGTTCCCGCCTGAACGAGTCGGGGCGAACCCTCGTGGTGGTGCTGCACGATCTCAACCTCGCCGCGCGGTATGCCACGCATCTCGTCGCGATGCATGCCGGGCAGATCGTCGCGCAGGGCGACCCGGGGGACGTGCTCACCCCGGCCCTGCTCCGGCAGGTCTTCGACCTCGACGCCCTCGTGCTGGCAGACCCGGAGAACGGGCGGCCCCTCATCGTCCCCCGCGACCGCCGGGGACGCCAGCGACCGGACGCACACCGTGCGTCCGTGACGACGATGCCGGAACTCCCGGCAGACAAGGAGAGCATGCCATGACCGATGTCAGCCCCACGGAGAACGGAGACGGGCCGAGCGTCCTGCACCACCCTGACCACGACCGTGGCATCGACGAGATCACGGTGACGATCACCGGTGTCATCCGGCCGACACCACGCCTGATCCGGTTCACGGCGTGCCTTCCCGTCGGCGCCGACAACCCGAGCTGGGCTCAGCCCAACGTCGCCGTGCGGTTGCAGCTGGGAGCTGACTTCGGCCACGTTTCCCGGGTCTACACCGTGCGGACGTACGACCCGGCGACCCGCTCCTTCGATGTGGACGTCGTCGTACACGGCGACACCAGCCCGATGATGAGGTGGACGTCAGGCCTGCGGCCCGGCGACACGGTGCTCCTCGCCGGCCCACGCCCGCAGCTCGTGGTGCCTGAGGCGCCCGAGCGCAGGGTCGCGTTGTTCCTCGATGCCACAGCGATCCCGGCGCTGTACTCCATGCTGGAGCAATGGCCCACGGGCCTGGAGGGCGTCGGGTGGGTCGCCACGAGCGATCGGGCCGCGTTCGACGAACTGCCCGGCGTCACCGGCGTCGACCTGCGCCGCGTCGATCCGGACGCGGAACTCCGGCCGCTCGCGACCGAGGCGATCTCGCTCGATCACCCCGAGCAGTACGTGGTGTGGGGTGCCGGTGAGCGCGACGAGATGCGTGACATCCGCAGGCATTTCCGCGACACCGTCGGGCTCACCAAGGACGAGGTCGCCGTTTTTGGCTACTGGAAGCGTGGTGTCACCAACACCGAGATCGACCGCCGCCGGCTGCAGAGCTACCAGCGCCTGCTCGCCGACGGTGGCAGCCTCGAGGAACTCGACGATCTGGCGATCGAGATCTGAGCCCTACCGGACCGCCGCGACGACGTAGTCGTCCAGGTACTGCCAGACGGTTCCGACCTCGCTGAAACCTGCACTGCGCAGGGTCTCCAGGTGGAAGCCCAGGGTCACCTTGGGCGCCGTGTGGTTGCCCTCCCAGAGATGCTCGCGCGCTGTGGCGGCGAACGAGTAGCCGGGACGCGCGGCCGCCACCTCCCACCAGTGGTCCCAGGTGTCGGCTCCCGCATCGAAGGCCGCCTGCTGGGTGACCGCGTCGTCGTCCGCGGCGATCCGGAGCAGCGTGGGCTGCGCGGCGGGGTCGTACGCGAAGTGGTCGCCGTTGAGGAAGACTCCTCCAGGAGCGATCAGGTCGGCCAACTCGAAGTAGAGACGAACCAGGACGTCGGGCTCCAGCCAGTGCAGTGCGGTGGAGCTGACCACCGCGTCGAAGGGGCCGGGCGCCGAGGCGGCCCAGGCGGCCTCGTCGAGATCGGCGTTCGCGATCATGACCTGCGGGTCGTCCGCGAAGACGTCGCGGGCGACGGCCAGCAGCAGGGGATCCTTGTCCACCGCGACGACGCTCGACCCGGGGAACCGATCACGGATGAACCGGGTCAGCGATCCCGGCCCGCAGGCCAGGTCGAGCACTCGTGGCGTGGACCGGCCGAGGAGCCCGACGACTCGTGCCATCGTGTCGAACCGTAGATCGCGGTGGCGGATGTACGCGGCCTGCTGGGCGTCCCAGCGGGCGAGCAGATCGTCCGGTCGTGCGGAGGTGGGTTCGGGCTCGGTCATCAATTGCCTTCCTGGTTGTGGGTGGACGCCGAACGGTCGCCGAGTTCGCGGATCGCCCGCAGCGCCTGTGCGACCGACAGGTGCGGGAGATACGACCGGACGACCGCCAGCCCGATCGCGGGGAGGTTCATCGTCGAGGAGAAGACCATCAGCCAGGGGCGCACCTCGGGTTGGAACTTCTGCTTGAAGTGATGCAGCGACGAGAACCCGTACACGGGCTCCAGTGTGTTGCCGAGGTAGTCGAGCAGGTCGTACAGGTCGCCGGCACGATCCGTGGGGGACGCGTCGTCCACCGTCTGCCCGCGGTCGTCATGGGCCAGGGGTGCGCCGCTCAGCGACATGAACTCCATCCCGTCGTCCTTCATCCTCATCGCCGACCGGGCGATGAGGAACTCCATGATCCCGGGCATCGCATCGTGACGCTTGCGCATCACATCGAGCGTCCAGCCGATCACGCGTCCGTCACGCCAGCTGGGCAGCCAGCTGAGCACCCCCTGGACATGCCGTTTGGGGCCGTAGGCCACCATGAGGCGCACCTCCGGATCGCGCAACTCGTCCAGGCCGCCGAGGGTGAACCCCATCTCGGGCAGCGGGTGGCCCGAGACCCAGTCCTGGGACAGGTCGACGATCTGCGCATAGGCACCGGCCGTCAGGTCGGCCCAGGTCGTCCACTCCGCGGTCACATCCTCGCGCTCGGCGCGCGACAACGCGCTGCGGACGTCCTGCCACTTGCGTCCCCGGGTCTGCCACTGCCGGACGTCGACGATGCTCTCGCGGGCGACCTCGACCGACTGCCACTCGAGCTCGCGTGCCACGGGGCCGAAGGCGCTGGCCGTCACGGCATACCAGACCGGTATCAATCCTTGTGAATCGGCGAACAGGTTGAACCGGCGGACCACCGGCAGGAGCTCGGCCTGGGGTGCCCCGAAAGGCTCCGACAGTGTCAGCGCCACGCCCGCGACGTCGCGGTAGGCCACGATCGCCCCGGTGAGCGAATCCTGCCAGTGCCGGTTGCCGGGCCACGTGGCCATGAAGGCGAGTGTCGAGCCCCCACCCAGACGCAGCCGCGCCCGAACCTCGCCGTCACCGGGTTCACGCCGGTGCAGCGGACGGACGGTCAGGATCCGCCACACCAGCAGGATCAGGGCCAACCACATCACGGCCTCGATCGACTCGGTCGTCAGCTTGGTGATCAGCGTCTGCGGGTGAACCTTGCCGCCCAGCGTGGTGCGGGCCGCGGGGGGAAGGATGAGCTCCAGCCCCGCGAGAACCGTCTTCAGAATGCTGGGCGGGCCGGCGAAGGACGAGCGCAGCGCGAACACGAATCCGGCCATCGCCACCCCGGCCGCGATCAGCACCACCGCGACCGACCGCAGGGCGGCCCTGTCCTCGTCCCGGCTGAGTGTGATCTGGAACCTGCGGCGCTGGACGATCAGCCAGGCCGCGGCCGCCATGTGGACGAGCAGAACGGCCGCCACCTGGACGATGAGCTCCACCTGTTCCACGGGGGAGGCGGCGGCAATGGCGTCCAGGCGGTGTGCCGGAAGCATCGCGAAAGACGCGGCGACGCTGACGACCGTCCGTGCGATGAGCACGACAGCGACCCACACCGCAGCCCGGCGTCCGCGCATCAAACCCCACGCGGCCAGCGCCAGCGGCACCAGTGCGAGCAACTGAACCCACACCCAGGGGCCCTGACTGGACGACTGCCCGAGTATGAGCGAGTCCCAGCACTGCTCGCCGATCTTGAACACCGAGCACATGGGTACATCGGATTGAGAAGTGGTGTCGTCGACCAGCAGCACCGACGGTGACAGGAGCCCGAGCCGGATTCTCGACACCACGGCGACCAGCGGGCCGACGGCGAGGGCGAGGACGAGTGCCGACGCGGTGACCCGCACCTCGTGTGCGGTGACCGCCCGGGGAACCCGTGCCCGGATGATCGCGGCGCCGAGGCAGAACGCCACGAGCCGGTACAGGTCGCCGGGCTGGCCGGAGTACAGGAAAAGCACGAGGGACGCGAAGGCGGTCGCCACCAGCGTGCGGCGACGCCAGACCGGTGACATCGCGCCCGCCGCGTACGCCAGGGCCGCCACCACCCCGATGGTCGGGTCGCCGGTCAGCAGGCCTGCCGAGACCGACGCCCACGGCTCGTGCACGGCGGCGAGCAGCCCCATGAAGCCCGCCCCCAGGGCCGCGGACACGGCGCCCAGCGCGAAATACCCGACGAGCACCCGCCGCGTCCCGACCGCGCGTTCCACCTGTGGGAGGACGAGCGTCAACGCGAATGCGGGCAGCACCAGCCCGTCGACGCGGCCGGGGAGGAGGAGTGCGGTGAGCGGAGTCCAGATCCGTCCCTTCGCGAGTTGCCCCCAGGTGAGTGCGAACCACTGGTGCATCGTGTCGGCGGTGGCGGGCATGCGGGCGAACACGGCGACCACGATCACCACCGCCAGGATGACGTAGCTGGCGGGCGCCCGGCGCGGTTCGGTCCACAGCCGGCGCCAGGGAAGCGACGTCCTGCTCGGCGGGGTCATGCCGGCAACCCGAATCGGCTGATCAGCTGGGGGAACGAACTCGTCACCGCGAACTGGACCGTGTAGTAGTCGTGAGCGGTCCCCGGTGACAACGTCGTGGTGACGTGCACGTTCTGCGCGGTGGCCGCGGCCGACAACGTGCTCGTCGCCGGGACGTAGTCGGCGTCGTCCTCACCGACGTAGAAGTCCGCGTAGAGATCCTGGTACGGCCCGTGCGCGGCCAGCCGGGTGAGGGGCTGGATGGCCTGATAGGCGGCTTCGTCACCGTGAAAGGCAGCGTCCACGGTGTCGTCGCCCATGGTCGGGACCTCCTCCGGTGAGATCGGCACCAGGTTCCCGAACACGTCCGGATGACCGAAGCCGAGCTGCGTGACGCAGGTGCCCCCCTGGGAGAAGCCGATCAACGCCGTGTGCGCGGCATCCGTGTCCACCGGAAGGGTGCCGTGGATCCAGTCGAGCACGTCGGTGACCAGGTAGGTCTCGTTTTCTCCCAGATCGCTGTCGGCGCACATCGGGTTGTCGTCCGGGCTGCCCAGTTGATCGGCCGAGACGACGATCGGAGCCAGGCCGTCGTGCGTGCTCTGGTACGCCTCGACGATGTCGAGCAGACCCCCCGAGATGAACATGTCGACGGTGGTGCCCGGCTGCCCGCTCAGGGCGATGATCACGGGTAGCTGCGGTGGGTCGGTCACCAGCGCCGCCGGCGGCAGGTACACCATCGCCTGACGTGCCTTGAAGCCGGACACCGTGGCCGGGATCGTCACCCGGCTGAAGGTCCCGGTGGCCGGCATGTCCGCGGGGGCCGACCATCCCGTCGACAGGTCGACCTCCTGGATCGAGTCGTACGCGGGGACGCTCAGCGTGGGGTAGGCCGTGCTCCGGCCGTAGTCCGCCACGCCCTTGGGAGTGAGGAAGAAGGCGTACTCGCGGTTGATCCCCACGGCCCCCATGAACACCGCGGCGGCAACGGCCAACACCGTGAGCCCGTGGTGCCACCAGTGCGTCCCCGGGTGGCCGCGCGTCAGGCTGGCCGTGATCGCGAAGCCGATGACCGCACCGGCGCAGCCGGCCCACCCGATGACGCGCTGACTCAGCGTCACGTCGCCGAACACCTGGAAGACGTTGCCGAGGAGCCATCCCATCACGCAGAGCGCTGCCAGGCCGATCACGCCGCCGATCGCGAGCCGGGGAACGTAGCTGTTGCGCGCGATCCGAGGACGACGAAGAAGGATGAGCGCGGTCAGCGGAACCGCGACGAGCACGAAGGCCACCGCAAGGGTCCGTCTGGCGAGGAGTGGGAAACTCCAGAACCATTCCACGCGGTCCATGGATACCACAATCGCCTGTGGAAAGGGGGGACTAGGGTTTCTCCCATGCCTACGATCGCCTCGACCATGCGGGCGATCCCCGCCTCCGGGATCCGCCGGATCTTCGAACTTTCCGCCGAACTCGACGATGTCATCTCGCTGGCCGTCGGAGAGCCCGATCAGCCGATCGCCCGTCACATTCTCGACGCGGGCGCCGAGGCCTGGAACCGCAGCCTGATGTCGTACACGCCGAACAGCGGGATCGATCCCCTCTGCGCGGCCATCGTCGGCAAGCTCGCGCGCCACAACGGATACACGGTCGATCAGGATCAGGTCCACGTCACGACCGGCGGCGCCCAGGCCCTCCATATGGCGATGAGCTTCACCCTGCAGGCGGGCGACGAGATACTCATCCCCGACCCGGGCTACACCACCTTCTCGATGACACCACGGCTGCTCGGCGCCGTGCCGGTGCCCTACACCCTGCGCGCGGAGTACGGCTTCGTCCCCGACGTCGACGACCTGGAGGCGCTGGTGACCCCGCGCACCCGGGTGCTGCTGGTCAACAGCCCGTCCAACCCGCTCGGCGTCGTCTTCGATCGCCGCGCCGCGACCGCGCTGGTGGAATTCGCCGCTCGTCATGACCTGTGGGTGATCAGCGACGAGGTGTACGAGTACATCACCTTCGTCCCGGGGTTCACCAGCTTCGCCGCGATCGACACCGGCAATCGCGTGTTCAGCGTCTACTCCCTGTCCAAGACCTACGGGCTCACCGGCGCTCGCGTCGGATACCTGGTCACCCCCGTCGGCCTGGCCGAACGGTTCCGCGCGGCTCAGGAGGCAGTCGTCAGCTGCGTCAACACTCCTGTGCAGTACGCCGCCCTGGCTGCCATCGAGGGAAGCCAGGACCATGTCGCGGCGGCACTGGAGCACTATCGCGCGAATCTCCATGCGGCAACGGCGGTGCTCGACGACCTCGGCATTCGCTACCAGCGCCCGAGCGGGGCGTTCTACCTGTGGATCGACGTCTCCCATGCGTCAGGCGGCGACGTCGCCGCCTGGGCGGAACGCTTCCTGCTCACCCAACGCGTCGCCGTCGCCCCCGGGACCGCGTTCGGTGCCTCGGGACAGGGCTGGGTGAGGATCTGTTTCGCGGGTGAGCGGGAGTCCCTCGTCGAGGCGCTCGGGCGGTTCCCGCGTCCCTGACCCTGGGTCTCAGGCTGCCCGGCTACCACGTGGGTTTCAGTGATCGGTCCACGGGTTGCAGATGGTGATCAGGGTTTCGATGGCTGCAAGCAGGCCGCCACGCCGTCGTCCGGCCGATAGTCGCATCACCCCGTACAGGAGTTCGCCCACCGCTATCCTCGTCGAGGATGTCCCGTATCTCTTGCTCCATGGACTGGTTGTGGCGCGCTGCCGGATCTCATGCGACGAGCGGCTGTTCTCGTCCGTTGTCAGCTGCCCGAGCGGCCGCTTCGATGACTGGATGCTCGCGCGGAAGGGGCGGGGGCAGACTGGCGTATCGGTGCCCGGTGGGCGTGGTGATGGTGACGGCGCCATCGGGACCGGGTGCCGCCCGCCAGCCGGGGGCCTGTTTGGCCTGATTGCAGTGGACGCACAGTCCCTGCCCGTTGGCGGCGGTGGTCGGGCCGCCGGCCTGAACGGCAACGATGTGGTCGATGTGGCCGATCGGGGCGCCACACCAGGGGGTGCGGCAGGTGCCGGCGTCGCGGGCGGCGATGTAGCGGCGCAACCCCGCGGGAAACAGCCGGCGGGTCGATTCCATGGCGACGAGCCGGCCGTCCTCGGGACGTGCGTACAACCGGCGGATCCACTGGGCGGTCTCCGTGTCGCCGGCACCGTTCCGGACGAGGATCGCTCGGGCAACGCCGGCCGGGATCGGGCCGAACCCACCGATGCGGGCCGGGGTGTCGGATTCGCCGAGCAGCGCTTCGTCGGTGATGACCAGTTGCACCTCGACCGGCACCTGGTCGGCCACCGCCTGCCCTGTGACGCGGGCGACCAGCGTGTCGGCCATGACCTGGCCGCGGCCCCGGCTGTCGCCGGTGGCGCGCACGCTGTCGGCTTCCCGCACCAGTGCGGCGTACACCGCGACCCCCTGCGCAACGGGCAGAAGGGCCGAGACCGTCGCCATGCAGTCGGGGGCGGGACGAATCGTCACCCGCCGGTCGGCTTGCGCACGGGCGGCACGTGCCACCACGCTGTGCGGGTCGCGGGCATAGGCGGCGTTGCGGGCAGTGGCTGCAATTTCCCGGTCTGACAACGTCGCGAGACGCCCGGAGATCTCGGCATCGACGGCCAACCTGTCGTCCCGCGAGATACAGGCTGTCTCCCGGCAGACCAGTGTGGCCCGCCACTCGCTGATCTGCCCGGCGGTGAGCGCTGCCATCGTGTGCGGTAGCTCGTTCGTCAGGGCGGAGGCCAGGCCGACGAGCATCCCGGCCCGGTGCGGTGACTCGTGACGCGCCAACGCCACTTCGCTCACCACGCTGCGATGGGCGTCCCGGCGTTGCGCGGGTGTGCTGGCCGCTTCATCGCGGAGCGTCCTGAGTGCGACGGTGGCCCGGGCCTGCGCGGCCGAGCAGGCGTGCTTCACCTGCTCAAGTGCGCCGATGAGCCCCACCAGCTCCCGGTCGTCCCCAACCGCCGTCGGCAGATCAGCCAGCCCCTCGACGAGCGCGGTCAGATCCGCGACGGTGGGCTGGCGAAGCGGTTCCATACCCTTATTGTATTCGAACGTATGTTCGAATACAAGTCGACTTCGATATCCCCGGACATCCGTCCGGTTGGAGTCATCCGGCAGTCGCGGCCACCGCCGTCAGTACCTGCCTAGTCGTTCGATCGTGACCGAGAGCGACGAGAACGCTCTCGCGGCCTGTGCAGAATCGCCGGGCTGTGACGGTGCATCCGTGTCGGCGAGCGATGTGTGGACCCGGCCATGGAGGTCGACCATCAGCAGCGTGAAGGCGCCGAAGCCGATCGTCCACGCGATCAGCCCGAAGGGGAGCAGCGGTTCATGGTTCGATTGTCGGCCACCGCAGGTGACGGCGTCAGGTCACTCGAAGAAGTCCTCGTCGACAGGGGACCCGGATTCAGTCGGTCCCCGGCACGGCACCTTCGGCGATCGCCTTGATGCGCTGGAGTGTCACAGGGATTCCCGCGGCCGCGGCGTCGCGGCGCTTGGCGATCTCGTCGTCCGCCCGGTCGCCGTAGCGCTCGGTGAAGACCGCTTCTGTGGTCGGCCCGAAGACGGTGTATTCGGTAAGTTCGGTCGCTCCGTCGGGTGCGGCGGCGATGCGGTAGCCCCAGCGGGCGCGTCCGGCGCCGACCTCCCAGGCGAACTCCTCGTCCGGTGTGTTCGCCACGACCGTCGAGACGGTCGACCATTCCCGTTCCGGATTGCGGTTGTGCCCGGTGAATGTCGCGCCGACGCCGCGGCCGTCGCTGTTCCACTCGCAGGCGTAGCACACCGGGCTCCACTCACCGGTGCGGGTGACGTCGCTCACCAGGCCGAACACCTCCCGGGGAGAGGCTTGCACAAGAACGGATTCGGCGAGTTCGTAGCCCATGGCCGGGACGCTAGCACCTCGCCAGCCTCCCGGGGCCGGGCATCGCGATGCCGTTCCCTGCCCGGTTGAAAGGGTTGCGGGGTGACAGGTTGCGGCAACACGTGGCAACAGAAATGTTTAGCGTTCAATCATCGTTCTACCCCTGGGTCCGGTGCCGAGCCTGATAGACGGTATTGGGCGGCGGCGTCGCTGGGACCCGGCGATGTCCGGGCCGGACCGAGATTGATTTGGGAAGAGGCGATCAGCATGTCTGGCAGGGCTCAGGCGGGACAACTCGTACTGAAGGTCATCGAGAGTTGGGGCGTCAAGCGCATCTACGGGCTTCCTGGCGGGTCATTCGACTCGATGATGAATGCGCTGTACCTGGAGCGCGACAACATCGAGTTCATCCAGGTGCGGCATGAGGAGGCGGGAGCGCTCGCCGCCGCGGCCGAGGCGAAGCTGACCGGACGCATCGGCGTCACCTTCGGATCGTCCGGCCCGGGAGCCGTGCACCTCATCAACGGCATGTACGACGCCCGCGAGGACCATGTGCCGATGCTCGCTCTGGTCGGCCAGGTGCCCACCCGCTTCATGAACACCGACTACTTCCAGGCCATGGACGAGGAGCCGATCTTCGCCGACGTCGCCGTCTTCAACCGCACCGCGACCACGGCCGAAGGCCTGCCGAAGCTGATCGACGAGGCCATCCGCCAGGCGTACACGCACAAGGGCGTGTCGGTCGTCACCATCCCCAAGGATCTGGCGTGGACCGAGATCGACGACGCCGTCCCGACGTCCGCCCCGTACTGGCGCACCCCGCTGCTGCCACAGCCCGATCCGGCCGCGATCCGCGACGCCCTCGACGTGCTCTCGACCGCGAAGGCTCCGCTGCTGTACTTCGGCGTCGGCGCGAAGCATGCCCGCGAGGAACTCATCGAACTGTCCGACAAGCTGAAGCTCCCGATGGTCTCGACCCACCCCGCCAAGGGCATCGTCGAGGACTCCCACCCCGCGTTCCTGGGCTCGGCCGGGCGCGTCGCCACCAAGCCTGCCGTCGAGGCCGGCGCCAATGCCGACGTCATCCTGTGGGTCGGCAACGACATCCCGTTCGCCCAAGTGGTCGCGAACCCCGAGGCGAAGATCATCCAGGTCGACATCGATCCCGCGAAGTTCGGCAAGCGGCTGCCGCTGGTCGTCCCGATCCAGGCGGACGCGAAGGCGACCCTGCGCGCGCTCATCGATGCCAGCGAGGAGGCCGTGCCGACCGCGTTCTACCGCGCGAGCCTGGCCAACAAGCGCAACTGGGAGGAGTGGATCGCCTCCTTCAGCTCCGATGCACGCACCCCGCTGCGTCCCGAGCCGATCTTCGACATCGTCAACGAGCAGGCCGGCCCCGACGACGTGTTCCTCGTGGACGTCGGCAACGTGAACATCAACTTCGCCCGGCTCGCCCACCTGCTGCCGACCAACAAGTGGTCGACCTCCGGCAAGCACGCGACCATGGGCTACGCGGTTCCCGCCTCGCTCGCGGCCAAGCGGGAGTATCCCGACGCGACCGTGTACAGCCTCAGCGGCGACGGTGGTTTCGCGATGCTGAACGAGGAGATCCTCACGCAGGTGAAGTACCACCTGCCGGTCATCAACGTCGTGTTCTCGAACCGGACGCTCGGCTTCATCGAGGCCGAGCAGCGCGACGACTCCCACCAGCCGCTGTCGGGCGTCGACCTCATCGACGCCGATTGGGCCAAGGTCGGCGAGGGCATGGGCGCGCTCGGGTTCACCGTCAACACCCTCGACGAGGCGCGGGAGGCCTTCGCTGCCGCCAAGGCTGCCGATCGTCCGAGCGTCATCGACGTGAACCTGACCGGCGACATGCCGCTGACCACGATGTACATGCACCTGTCGGAGCACGACGACCCCGCGGCGGTGGCTGAGTTCCAGGCCAAGTACGAGGCCCAGCCGCTCAAGGCGCTCGACTACTGGCTGGAGCAGGAGTCGGCGGCCGAATAACGCTGACCAGGGACGCCGCGTCCACCGGTGGGAGCCCATTTCCGTGGGGCCCGCAGGCGGACGCGGCGTTTCTGCACGGCCAGCAGCACAACAACTTCGCGCTGCAGGTGGTCTCCTCCGGTGACCTGACGCCCGGAGTGGACTCGCCGACCGAATCGACGGACTCCACCGGCCGTCACATCTACCGCTACCTGGGTACCGGCATCACCACCGACGTGTTCCGGAAGGTGTCGGGCAACGACACCGTCCGGGTGGTCATCTCCAACATGCCGAGTGGGGTCATCAACTCGCTGGACGCGGACTACGCCACCGCCGCGATCAAGGTGAAGAAGAACGGGAAGTAGCTCTTCGTTCGACCTGAGTGGCCCCCGGCGGCTCGTGCCGTCCGGGGACCACCCGGCGCTTCGGAGAATGCCCGCAACAGCGCGGCTGCCGGATCACGGCCTCGTCTCAGGCCTCCGGGATGTCCCGGCCCCAGGCGGCGAGCGTGATCGTGTCGGGGTCGGGGCCGCCGCGCACACCGGTGTCGAGGGCGTCGATCGCGGCCAGTTCCTCGCTGGTGAGGTCGAAGTCGAACACGTCGTAGTTCTCCGCGATGCGGGTCGGCGTGACGGACTTCGGGATGGCTGAACGACCTTGTTGCAGATGCCACCGCAGCATCACCTGCGCCGGGCTCTTCCCGTGCGCCTGCCCAATTCCGGCAAGCACCGGGTCGGCAAGGGTGCTCCGGCGCTCGCCGCCCCAGCCCGGGTAGAAGGTGATACCTCCGATGGGCGACCACGCCTGCGACACGATGCCCAGTTCGGCGTTCTTGTCGAGCAACTCGGTGTTGCGGAAGTACGGGTGGATCTCGATCTGATTCACGGCCGGCACGACCGACGTCGCGTCCAACAGCCTGTCGAGGTGGGCGGGCAGAAAATTGCTCACCCCGATCGCTCGGACCCTGCCATCGGCGAGCAGAGCCTCCAGGGCCTTGTAGGCGTCGATGACGAGCTGGAACTCGGACGGGAGCGGCTGGTGCAGGATCAGCAGGTCGAGGTGGTCGACGCCGAGTTTTCCGGTGGCCTTCTCGAACGCGTGCAGGGTCGATTCGTAGCCGTAGTCGCTGATCCAGACCTTGGTCTCGATGAACACGTCCTCCCGAGCGAGTCCGGAACGGCGGATGCCCTCGCCGACCTCCCGTTCGTTCAGGTAGGCGGCGGCCGTGTCGATATGGCGGTATCCGACCCGCAGAGCGGTCTCGACGGCCGTCACGGTCTCCGCAGGCGGGGTCTGGAAGACGCCGTAGCCGAGGGCGGGAATGACGACGCCGTTGTTGAGGGTCACAGTGAGGCTCATGCGGTTGAGGCTAGGTCGGCATCGGGAGCTTTGGGAGGCCGCGTCGTTACCCCTCTGGGATGGTGAGGCCCAGCGGTCGCGTGTTTCGTGGCGTCCTGGTCAGCGAGTTCGTAGTGTTTCACGATCGGCCTCCAGCAGCCGGAGCCAGAGTTCGCTCGCTGTCGGATAGGAGGGAACCGCATGCCAGAGCACGTCCACCGGGACCTTCGCGGTGACGGCGATCGTCGCGGCGTGCAGCAGCTCGGCCATGTCCGGGCCGACGAAGGTGGCGCCCAACACGGTATCGGTGTTGTCATCGATGACCAGCAGTGCTCTGCCGGTGGCGTCATCGCGCAGCAGGGCAGCACCGGCTGCGGAATCGAGCGGCACCTCGGGCGTCCGAAGCCGGTAGCCGGCCTCTCGTGCTCGCGCGGCGGTGAGCCCGACTGTGGCGACCTGCGGGTCGGTGAACACGACCTGGGGAACCGGCGCTTGGACTGGCTCGGCCGGTGGCGTGCGTCCCTCTGCGAGCGCGGCGATGCGGTCGCCGACGAGTCGTGCCTGGTATTTGCCCCAGTGGGTGAGCGGTGCGCCGCCGCTGACGTCGCCGACGAGATACAGCCACTCCGGGAGCGGGCCGTCGAGATCGGCGGGGGAAAGCCCGGCGGTCTCCAGCCCGAGGTCGTCGCGGGCGGGTGTGCGCCCGGTCGCGACCAGTACCTCAGCATGGGTCGATTCGCGGTCGTCGGCTTCGACGAGCCGCACCGGCCCGCCGTGGACGCGTCCCAGGCCTGTGTCGCGGGTGTCCGGCCGATCGGCCGCAGTGAGTTGGACGCCGAATCGGAGCTCGACACCGTCCGATGCGAGACCGTCGGCGATCAGGTCGGAGGCGAACGGCTCGAATCGTGGGAGCAGCCGTCTGCCGCGGACCAGCATGGTGACTCGGGAACCGAGCGCGGCCAGCCAACGCGCAGCCTCGCAGGCCACCACGCCACCGCCGACGATCGCGATCGAATCGGGAACTTCGATGATCCCGGTGGCGTCCCGCGATCCCCAGGGCAGAACCGGGCTCAGGAACTCCGGGATCACCGGGCGCGAACCGGTGGCGAGGACCACCGCGTGCCGGGCGCGAAGCGCTCGCACCCCTTCGGGACCCGCGACCCCGACGGTCCGCTCACCGGCCAACCGTCCGATGCCACGGACGACGGTGATTCCCGCCCCCTCGGCCCAGCGCACCTGGCCCTGGTCGGTGTAGTGGCTGACCCAGGTGTCCCGCCGGGCCAGCAGTGCAGCGGCATCCACGTCCATGCTGGCAGGCAGCCCGCCCAGCTGAACCGCGGCCGCTCGGACGTCCAGTGGCCGCAGCATCGCCTTGCTCGGCATGCACGCGTAGTACGAGCACTCCCCGCCGACGAGCCCGGACTCCACCAGTGCCGCCGTGCGCGAGCTCCCCTTGATCGCGTAGTCCGCCGCGTTCTCGCCCGCGGGACCGGCACCGATCACCACTACATCGAAGGTCTCCATGGGGTTCAGTCTTGCCGGGCGGAGCGCTTCCGGCCGGGTTTCGGTTTTCTTGCCCCCTGATCGTAGGCGGACGGTTCCGTCGCCGATGGAGCGTGTGTGTCAGTGCAGCCGCTTAGGCTGGACGCCAGCTTGCTCACAGCATGCACGGCGAGAGGAGTCGAGGTGATCGAATTCGCGGCTGTGTCGAAGACGTATCCCGGCGGGTCGGTGGCCGTCGAGGGGTTCTCCCTGGTCGTGCCGTCACATCGGACGGTGGCGTTGGTGGGGTCATCGGGGTCAGGCAAGACGACGCTGCTGCGGATGGTGAACCGTATGGTCGAGCCCACCAGCGGGCGGGTGCTGATCGACGATCAGGATGTGCAGGACGGGGACGCGGTCGAACTGCGACGCTCGATCGGGTACGTGCTGCAGGCGGGTGGCCTGCTGCCGCACCGCACGGTGCTGGACAATGTCGCCACCGTGCTGCGGTTGAGCGGTATACCCCGCAAGCCTGCGCGCGAGCAGGCGCTCGGGCTGATGGCGCGGGTGGGGTTGGACGCCTCGCTCGCCGGGCGTTATCCGGGTCAGCTCTCCGGTGGCCAGCAGCAGCGGGTCGGAGTCGCACGCGCGCTGGCGCCGGATCCGAACATCCTCCTGATGGACGAGCCGTTCGGGGCTGTCGACCCGATCGTGCGGCGCGAGCTACAGGACGAGCTGCTGCGACTGCAGGCGGAACTGGGCAAGACGATCGTGTTCGTCACTCACGACGTGGACGAGGCGTTCCGTCTGGGGGACGAGGTGGTCGTGCTCCGCGACCACGGTGTGATCGCCCAGCGCGGTACCCCGGCGGAGATCCTCGCCGCCCCCGCCGACGCTTTCGTGGCCGACTTCGTCGGTGCCGACCGGGCCGAGCGCGCTCTCCACACGCGGATCGTGGAAGGCCGCACGATCGCGGTCGACGGCAACGGGCGCCCTGTCGGGGTGATGACGCCGTGAGATGGCTGATCCTGAACTGGGCCCAGGTGACAGAGCTCGCCCGTGACCACCTCGTGCTGAGCGTGCCCGCGATCGTGCTCAGTGTCCTCATCGCCGTCCCGCTCGGGCGCCTGGCCTATCGCCGTCCCGCGATCGGAGCACCGCTGCTGGGGGTGGCGGCCCTGCTCTACGCGGTGCCGGCGCTGCCGCTGCTGATCGTCATTCCCGCAGTATTGGGCATCCCGCTACGCTCGATGGCGACGATGACCATCGCCCTGACCGTCTACGGCGTGGCCCTGCTCGTGCGCACCGCCGCCGATGCCTTCGCCACCGTCGATGCGAGCACGAGGGACGCCGCGGTCGCGATCGGTCACTCCCCGCGAGCTGTGTTCTGGCAGGTCGACCTGCCCCTGGCGGTCCCGGTCCTGTTGTCCGGGGTGCGTGTGGTGGCCGTCTCCACGATCGGGCTGGTGACCATCGGCGCGCTGATCGGCGTGTCCAGCCTGGGGACCCTTCTCACCGACGGTTTCCAGCGCGGGATCGCTGCCGAGGTCGCCACCGGCGTGGTCGCGACGGTGGTCCTCGCCCTGCTCGTCGACGCGCTGCTGCTCGCCGTGGGACGCGTCCTGACCCCGTGGACCCGCATCACCGGGCGACGCTCCCGCATGTGGGAGGTGACCGTGTGAGCAGGCCGTCGATCATGGAAGTCACCCCCGGCTCGTTCGGCAGCCACGGACGATGCGACGGACGAGGACCACGGGCATGAACCTGCTCGCACAGGCCCTGTCGTGGCTGACCGACCCGGCGAACTGGAGTGGCGCAAGCGGGATCCCCGCCCGCACCGGACAGCACCTCGCGATCACCGCGATCGCCGTCGCCGCAGCGGCATTGGTCGCGTTGCCCGCGGGCGTGCTCGTCGGGCACACCCGGCGGGGCGCCGCGAGCATCGGGGCGATCACGGGCGCCGCCCGCGCCATCCCCACCCTGGGGCTGCTCACCCTGTTCGGGCTCGCCCTCGGCATCGGGGTCGAGGCACCCCTGCTCGCCCTGATCATCCTGGCGATCCCGTCCCTGCTGGCAGGTTCCTACGCCGGTGTCCAGGCCATCGACCCGGCCCTGCCCGCCGCCGCCCGGGCGATCGGCATGAGCCCCGCTCAGGTGATCGGCACCGTGGAGATCCCGCTCGCCCTGCCGGTGATCGTCGGCGGGGTGCGTGCCGCCACGCTTCAGGTCGTGGCCACCGCGACCCTGGCCGCCTACACCTCGGACACCGGGCTGGGCCGCTACCTGTTCGCGGGACTGAAATCCCGCGACTACCCCCAGATGCTCGCCGGGGCGCTGCTCGTCATCGTCCTGGCCCTGCTTCTGGAACTCGTCCTGGCCGCCGTCCAGCGGCTCGCCACCCGCATCGCCGATCCCGCACGCCTGTCGACCCGACGCACCTGATCCTCACAACCCGAAGGAGCCCACCCATGTCACCGTCCCGCCACACCACGGTCGCCGCCCTCGGCGTCCTCGCCCTCGCCGGAACTCTCGCGCTGACCGGTTGCACCGGCAGTGACCCCCTGAACGATCCCGGTGCGTCCAGCAGCGCCGCCGCGTCGGGCACCATCGTCATCGGTTCCCAGGACTACTACTCCAACGAGATCGTGGCCGAGATCTACGCCCAGGCCCTCGAAGGCGCCGGATACTCCGTCGACCGGCAGTTCCGCATCGGGCAGCGCGAGGTCTATCTGCCCGAGATCGAGGCAGGAGACATCGACCTGTTCCCCGAGTACACCGGCAACCTCCTCCAGTACTGGGAACCCGACACCACCGCGCGCCTGGCCGACGACGTGTACACCGAGCTCCAGGCGGCCACCCCGGACGGGCTGCGCGTCCTCGACCAGTCGCCGGCCGCCGACCAGGACTCCTACACCGTCACCCGTGAGTTCGCCGACGAATGGGGCCTCACCACGATCGACGACCTCGCGAGGGTCACCGTGCCGCTGACCCTCGGAGCCAACTCCGAAGCGGAGACCCGGCCCTACGGCCCCGAAGGCCTGCTGGCCACCTACGGCATCGAGATTGGTTTCACCCCGATCGAGGACGCCGGAGGCCCGCTGACGGTCAAGGCGCTCAAGGAGGGCGACATCCAGGTCGCCAATATCTACAGCGCCGACCCGACGATCGCCGCCAACGACCTGGTCTCGCTGCAGGACACCAAGGGGCTGTTCCTCGCCTCCCACGTCGTCCCGCTCGCCAGCGACAACGTGGACGATGCGGCCGCCGCGATCATCGACGAGGTCAACGCGGCCATGAGCCCGGACGACCTGATCGCCCTCAACGCCCGCAGCGTGGACGAGGGGCTGCCCGCCAGCACGATCGCCGCCGATTGGCTGACTGACAAGGGGCTGAACTGACCTGAGAGGGCGGTCCTGCTGGGTCGTGGTCTTTCGGGACGCTGGGCCGGCAGGGGTTCGACTACGTCTGAAGGTGTGGAGCATAGGGGGCTCGAACCCCTGACCTACGGCTTGCAAAGCCGTCGCTCTACCAACTGAGCTAATGCCCCTCGTCCTTCGCGCATCCGACGACGCGTCGCGCCACCCACGAAGGCCTGCTCATCCTACTCGGGCCGGTTCCCCACCGCCAAGCCGCCGGCAGTCGCGCGGAGCCGTCGTCCGGACGCTTCCCGCGCGCCAAATTGTCTCCCGCGGTCGAACTGTTGCGCGCGGAAGACAATTTGGCGCGCGGGAGCGGGGCCAGATACGTCCGGCAAGGTCATTCGCTCCAGGGAGCGCCGGTCGGCCCGAGGGCCGGGGTTGGCAGGTTGCCAAACGGCTCTAGTCTTGGTGCGTGGTTTCCCAGCCGTACCTAACCCGACGCGAATGGGTCAGCCATGCCCTCAAGCGCCGGGCGACGCTGGAGGCGATGCATCGTCCCCAGGCGTTGCTGGCCGGCCTCGATCCCTGTGACGCCGATCCACTGCTGATCCGTTCGGCCCTGCACCACGGTGCGCTGGCCGGGCGCGACTGCCCCGTGTGCGCGAGTTCGCGGCTGACCCTGCTCAACTATGTGTTCGGCGAACAGCTGGGGCAGTACTCGGGACGCATCAAGTCGGTGGACGAGCTCGTCGAGATGGAGGGGGAGTTCGGGGAGTTCAAGGTGTACGTGGTCGAGGTGTGCCCCGACTGCGGCTGGAACCACATGATCGAGACATTCCTGCTGGGTGACGGACGCCGCCGTCGTCCGCCACGACGCCAACAGACAGTTGAGGACATCTATGGGTGAAACCGGTTCGTACGGCGGACCCAGGCGGGCTGCCCGCCCGACCGACGCCAACCGATCGGCGCCGCGTCGTGCAGCGCAGAGCGATGCGACCTCCTCGATGCCGAGGGGCTCGTACGGCGACAGGGATCCGTACGGTGACAGGGGCAGGGATGCGACGACGAGGGCGTCGTCCGGCTCGCGTGGCTCCTCCGGCACACAGGGGAACGCTCAGGCGTCGAGAGGGACGCAGGCCTCACAGGGCGGCAAGCGGCGCACGACCGCGACCGGTGCCGGGCGCTCCACCGATTCGACGAGGAACGCTGCCAGTGCAAGCACCTCCAGGAGTGCCGCGCGCGGCTCGTCCAAGGGCACCTCGAAGGGTTCGAAGCGCGGCGGCAGGGGAGGACGCAAGAAACGCGGCCTGCTGAGGCGCATCCTCCGCGTCGGGTTGATCGTTGCCCTGGTCATGGCCCTGCTCGGTGTGGGAGGGGCGTTCGTCTTCTACCAACGGGCAGAGCTGCCCGACCCGAACGCCGAGTTCCTGACGCAGACCACCCACCTCTACTTCCGTGACGGAACCACCGAGCTCGGCTCGCTGGCGATCCAGAACCGCACCGAGATCTCGTACGACGAAATACCCCAGGTGCTCAAGGACGCCGTCGTCGCAGCCGAGGACCGCACCTTCTGGACCAACCAGGGCGTCGACATCAAGGGCATGGCGCGTGCCTTCTGGCGTATCGCCCGTGGCCAGGACGTCCAGGGCGGGTCGACCATCACCCAGCAGTACATCAAGATCCGTTACCTCACCAGCGATCAGACGGTGACCCGCAAGCTCAACGAGGTGGCGCTGGCGGTCAAGATGAACAAGGGCGCCTCCAAGGAGGAGGTGCTCGGGGGCTACCTCAACACCATCTATTTCGGCCGCGGTGCCTACGGCGTGCAGGCCGCCGCACAGGCCTATTTCGGCGTGGACGCGAAAGATCTCACCGTCGCGCAGTCGGTGGTGCTGGCGTCCGTGCTGAACAACCCGTCGATGTACGACCCGGCCAACGGCGACGAGGAGCGGGCCGCGCTGCTCGAGCGCTACAACTGGGTGCTCGACAGCATGGTCGACCCGATGGGGACGCTCACCCAGGCGGACCGCGACGCCAACTACGGCCAACTGCCCGACTTCCCCGACATCCAGACCGACGACGTCTACGGCGGGACGAACGGCTTCCTCATCCGCATGGCCGAGGACGAACTCGAGGCCAACGGGTTCACCGCCGACCAGATCAACGGCGGCGGCCTGACCATCGTCACGACGTTCGACTCCCGCATGCAGCAGGCCGCGGTCGACTCTGCCCAGTCCAACGTGGCCGAGGCCGCGGCGAGCGCCAGCCCGCTGCGCGACGAGAACGGCGACTACGTGCTGGACGAGAACGGCAACACGGTGCAACCCGATGCGAGCGACCTGCACGTCGGACTGGCGTCCGTCGAGGTCGGCACCGGCGAGGTGCTGGCGCTGTACGGCGGGGAGGACTTCGTCTCGGACTCCCGCAACTGGGCCACGACCCCGCGCTACGCGGCCTCCACGTTCAAGGTGTGGGGCGCGGTGGCCGGTCTGCGCCACGGTTTCGGCCTGAGCTCGCTGCTACAGGGCAACACCTACACCCCCGAGGGCGACCTGTCGTCGGTGCAGAACGACTCGGGCGCCCAGTACGGGTCGGTGACGCTGAAGAAGGCTATCGAGGACTCGATCAACACGGCATTCGTCGATCTGGTCTCGCAGGTGCCCAACGGTGAGAGCGAACTGATCCGCGCCGCGAACGACGCCGGCATCCCCGAGGACGACAGCTGGGCGGCACAGCTCAACCGCCTGGTGCTCGGTGAGGGCGAGGTCACCCCGCTCGACAACGCGTCCGGCTACGCCACGCTGGCCAACAACGGCGTCCGCAACGTGACCCACGTGGTGCGCGAGGTGCGGGACGCCAGCGGCAACGTGATCTACAGCGGCGACACCGAGGGCACCCAGGCCATCGAGAACACCGTGGCCCGCGACCTGACCTCCGCGCTGCAATCCGCGGTCGCCTCGTCCACGGTGAACGCGGTGGACGGACGCGACGTCGCGGGCAAGACCGGCACCGAAGGCGTCGCGGCCGGTCAGGAGGACGCGTCGGGCGACTCGGTCTCCCAGAGCCAGGTGACCCGTGCGGCGTGGCTCGTCGGCTACACCAAGCAGATCGCCACCTCCGTGATGATGGTCGCGGGGGATTCCGGCGAGGAGAACCTGGACGTGTACAAGAAACCGGGCAACTCCGCGTTCTACGGTGCCGGATATCCGACGTCGGTGTGGAACGACTACATGGCCGTGGCCACCGAGGGCATGGAGGATGTCAGTTTCGACCCGGCGGCGAACATCCAGCCGACGGTGCGCAGCACGTTGACGGCGTCCGCCACTCCGAGCGCGTCGGCCTCGTCGAGCGAGCCACAGCGGACGACGCAGGCCCCACAGACGACGACGCAGGCGCCCACCACCTATGAGCCGCCTGAGACGACGGCCGAGGAGACGACCAGTGAGCCGCCGCCGGAGACCACCGATCCGGTGACGACGGCGCCGACGACGACACCGACGAACGGGAACGGCGGTGGCAGGGGAGGCGGCGGCCAGGGGGAGGGCTGACCCGGGCTCGATCCCTGAGCTTGTCGAAGGGACGTGGTCGTTTCGACAAGCTCAACGGGCGTTTCGACGGGCTAGGCAGCGTTTCGACAAGCTCAACGGGCGTTTCGACGGGCTCAACGGTCGTTTCGACAGGCTCGACAGCGTTTCGACAAGCTCAACGGGCATCGGTCAGCCTCAGGTTCGCTGACCGCGTCCCAGCTTGGTGCGGCACAATGGCGAGGTGAGTGAACCAGCCGAGCTGACGCTACGTGTGGGTGGCCCTGTCGGACGATACGCCCGGCGCGTGAGTCTCTGGTTCGACCCCGCCACCTGGTCGTTCGTGGCCGCGTCGGTGACTTGGCTGATCGTGATGGTCCGGCAGGTGCCGTGCCGCCCGCTGCCGGGCGACTACTTCCCCAACCCGTTCCTACGGTTGTGCTACACCGACATCTCGACCCTCTACCTGGGCCGCGACATCAGCCTGGGCGCCGGCTTCTACACCGACGTCCCGCTGGAATATCCCGTACTCATCGGCTACTTCATGGGCATCGCCAGGGCGATCACGTCCCTTTTCGCCGTGGTGGGTGCGAATGCCACCTTCGACGAGCAGGTGGCGGCGTCCCAGATCTTCTTCCAGATGTGTGCGATCGGACTGTTCGTCTGCTTCCTGGTCACCGTGCTGGCCCACCTGCGCATGGCACGGAACTCGCCCACAAGCCCTTACGGCGGGCCCGCGCGGGCGTGGGACGTGCTGCTCATCGCCGCGTCCCCCACGGTGATGGCAGCCGGGCTCATCAACTGGGATCTGCTGGCGGTGATGCTGACATCGGTGGGCCTGCTCCTGTGGGCGCGCGGGCGGCCTGCGATGGCGGGCGCGCTGCTGGGGCTGGCCTTCGCGGCGAAGTTCTATCCGATACTGGTCCTCATCGCCATCACCGTGCTGTGCGTGCGCTCCGACAAGATGAAGGCGATCGTCCAGCTGTGGTCGGGGGCGCTGATCGCCTGGCTGGTCGTCAACCTGCCCGTCATGCTGATCGCCCCCGATGGCTGGATGGTGTTCTGGACGAAGAACGCCGACCGCGGTGCCGATCTCGGCTCGGTCTGGTACGTGCTGTCGCTCCTGGGCATCCAGGTGCCGGCACTGTCGGCCGTGGCGTTCGTGTGCATGGCGATCTGCGGCATCGCCGTCGTCCGGCTCGTGCTCAAGGCCCCCCGGCGGCCTCGTCTCGGCCAAGTGGCGCTGCTGCTGCTCGTGGCCTTCCTCGTGTTCAACAAGGTGTACTCACCCCAGTACGTGCTGTGGCTGCTTCCGTTCGTGGTGCTGGCGCGTCCGAAGCTGTTCGACGTCGCGGTGTGGACGGGCGCCGAACTCGTCTACTTCGTGTGCATCTGGGGTTTCCTCGAGGGGATCCTCGGGCCCGGCAGCGGGACGGACTGGGTGTACATGGCCTCGGTGCTGCTGCGGGTGTTCGTCCAGGCCTGGTTCGCGATGCGGGTCGTGGACGACATCATGCACCCGTGGGCCGATCCGATACGCCAGCCGCTGGTGGACGACCCGATCGGGGGCGTCCTCGATCACAGCGTGGACGCCCGGTGGCTTCTCGCCCTGGGCTCGCGTCCACGCCATGCGCCGACCGAGCCCGAGGACTTCGCCGAGCCCGACGATTTCCCCGAGTCACACGATCTCCCCGAGTCGCACGATCTCGCCGAGCTACAGGGTCTTCCCGAGCCGCAGGGCCTGGGCAAGCTCCGGGACGTGGACGAGTGAGCGCCACCGCGACCCGGGACGCGCGCCCGGTGGTCGTCGCCTGGCTGGTCACCCGCGCGCTCCTGCTCGCCGTTGCCTGGTGGATCACGAGGACGACGGGGACCACGTTCACCCAGGTGCTGTCCAACTGGGACGTCCAGCACTACCTGACGATCGCCCAGAGCGGTTACCGCGATCCGCTCGACGTCGCGTTCTTCCCCGGCCTGCCGATGGTCATGCGTGCGATCGACCTCGTCGGGGTGCCGATGGTGATCGGTGCGACGGTTCTGGCGCAGATCGGGTCAGGGCTGGCTGCCTGGGCGATCCACCGCATGTACGGCCCGGGAGCCGCCGTGGTGTGGTTGCTGTTGCCCATGACGGTCTTCACCGCCGTGCCCTACACCGAGCCTTTGTTCTGTGCGGCCGCCTTCTGGGCGTGGGAGCGGGCGCAGGCCCGCAGCTGGGGGCCGGCGATCGCGCTGGCGTGCGTGGCGTGCTCGTTGCGCATCTCGGGGCTGTTCCTCGTGTTCTCCCTCGGTGTGCTCGTGCTCACGCAGGCCGGGCGCAGCTTCCGCCGGCGGCTCGTCGACTGCCTGTGGCTGGTCTTCCCCATGGCTGTGCTGGGGGCGTACGTGTTCTTCCTCCACTCCCTGTCGGGCCGCTGGGACACCTGGTACACCGCGCAGGGTTCGGGCTGGCAACGTCACCTGTCCTGGCCCTGGGACGCGTTCTCGGCCACGTGGCCGCTGACCGCCGACTCCGCGTGGCCGGGGCGTGCCGAGGTGCCGATCATGTTCCGCTTCGAGATCGCGTCCGTGGTGATCGGCTACCTCGGCACCCTGGCGCTCGCGTTCCGGCGACGATGGGGTGAGGCCGGCTGGGTGGGGTCGAACGTGGTGGCGCTGAGTTCGTCCGCCTGGTTCATGTCGGTCAACCGTGCCGTGCTGCTCTGGTTCCCGCTGTGCCCGTTCATCGCGTCGGCGGCGCAGTGGCGTCCGCACAACCCGGGTGCGAGGGCTGCCTACCGGGTCGGCCTCGGTCTGCTGCTGGCCGCCGACCTGTTCGTCATGGCGTGGTGGGCGTGGTGCTTCGGGACGGGGCGCTGGGCGTCCTGACGGGGTGCCAGGCGAGCACGCCGCGTCCGGTGACCGATCGGGACGCCAGGTCGATCGCCTGCCGCAGCGCCTCGACGAAGCCGAGCCCCTCGGCGAGGTGGGCGGCCAGCGCACCGTGCAGCACGTCGCCGGCCCCGGTGGTGTCCACTGCCTTCACATCGGGCACGGGCAGTTCGCCGGGCCTCTCCGCCACGGCGTAGACCACGGGCTGGGCGCCGTGGGTGCGGGCGAGCCGGGGGATGCCGTAGCCGGCCAGATCGTCCAGGGCCTGCTCGGGGCTGTGCCCGGGCAGGGCGAAGTCGGCCGAGACGACGGCGACGTCCAGGCTGGGGAGCAGCATCTGCAGCCCGGGCTTCCACGACCCGCCGTCCAGCAGGTGGATGGGGGACGCCGAGAGCGCGGCCAGTGCCGTCGAGGCGTCGACCAGGTGGCCGTCGTGCAGGACGACGTCGGCGTCCCGCACGATCTCGGACGACGGCAGCGTCTGTTGCGTCAGGCCGGTCGCGTTGCGGGAAACGACGGCGCGTGCCCCGTCGGGGGTGACCAGCACCGTGGACACCGGCACCTGGTGGTCGGCCGGCGCGACGTCGACGATCTCGATCCCGTCCAGGCGGTTGCGAGCGAGGTCCGCGAGGTCGGAGCCCCCCAGCGCGGTCACGAGGCGGACCTGGCATCCCAACGCCGCGGCGACGCGGGCCGCGTTGGCCGCCGGGCCACCGACGTCCACCCGTAGACCGTGCGCGACGATCTTCGCGTTGGCCCTGGGTAGCTCGACGACCTGCTGGACGACGTCGATCGTGGTCAACCCGACACAGACGACTAGGGGTGCCATGGCCCCCATGCTAGGTGCCGCGACGGCGCAGCGCACCGAAGAGCGCATCCGAGGCGGTCTCGACGAGAGCGCGCCGGTCCTGATCGGGGCAGCCCCGTGCCACCCAGGCGAGACAGGCAGCGTCCAGGAAGCCGAGGAAGCCGAGGAGCGCGTAGTCGTCCCGCCCCGCGGTCTCCTCGGGCAGGTGGAGGAGCGAGCGCAGCCCGGAGGCTGCCTCCTCCCGCATCCGCCGCCGCGCGACGACAGCCGGTGAGGGGTCGTTGCCGGGCAGGAGGAACGGCTCCGGTGGGTCGTCCCGCTCGCCGCTGAGGTGGTCGAGCAGCACCTCGATGCGGACGCGGATGCGGTCGCGCGCATCCGCGGAGGCCGGGAGCGCGTCCGTCGCGGCGTCCTGCTCCCGCCCGAGGCGAGCCATGGACGCGCCGATGACCTCGACGTACAGGTCTGCCTTCGAGTCGAAGTAGTGGTAGACGAGGGCCTCGGACGTGCCCGCCTGATCGGCGACGGCCGTCACGGCGACCTTCTCATAGGAGTCGTGGGCGAACAACAGCCGCGCGGCCTCGACAATGGCCGACCGGCGCGCGTCGGGGTCGAGGCGGGTGCGCCTGCGGCGATCGATGCGGGCCATGGCCACAGCGTAGGCTCACGGGCATGACTCCACCGGCATGGACCGACGACGCCATCTGGTACACCGTCTATCCGCTCGGCTTCGTCGGGGCGCCGATCCGCGATGTCGCCCCCCCGGGGAATGGTGGCGCCCCTGTCGTCGTGCATCGGCTGGATCGCCTGATCGCCTGGCTCGACCATCTCGTCGCGCTGGGCTGCAACGGGCTGCTGCTCGGGCCGATCTTCTCGTCGGTGAGCCACGGCTACGACACCCTCGACCACTACGCGATCGACCCCAGGCTGGGCGACGACGCCGACTTCGACCGGCTCGTCGAGCAGTGCCGTGCCCGTGGTGTGCGGCTGGTGCTCGACGGCGTGTTCAACCATGTCAGCGACCGGCATCCCGCCCTGGCACGCGCCTTGGCGGATCCGGGCTCGCCGGAAGCCGGCTGGTTCCACATCGACTACGACGCCCAGCCGCCCACCTGGCGCGACTTCGAGGGCCACAGCGATCTGGTGCGGCTCAACCACGCCAATCCGGAGGTCGTCGACTTCGTGGCGGACGTGATGCGCCACTGGCTGCGCCGCGGCATCGACGGCTGGCGGCTCGATGCCGCCTACTCCGTCGATCCCGGGTTCTGGGCCGACGTGCTGCCGCGGGTGCGCGACGAGTTCCCCGAGGCGCTCTTCGTCGGCGAGGTGATCCACACCCACGAGGACCGGCTCGCCGCGTCCACGATCGAGTCGATCACCGCCTATGAGCTGTGGAAGGCCACGTGGGGCTCGATCCGCGACCGCAACATGTTCGAGCTCAACTGGACCCTCGGCCGCCACGATCATCTGCTCGACATCGATCGTCCCCTGACGTTCGTCGGCAACCACGACGTCACCCGCATCGCCACGCAGGTGGGCCCGGCCGGCTCGGTGCTGGCGCTGGTCGTCATGGCGACGGTCGGTGGTATGCCGTCGATCTACTACGGCGATGAGGGCGGCACGACCGGCACCAAGTACGACCGGCTCGGCGGGGACGACGAGGTGCGCCCCGAGATGCCTGCGAGCCCCGGCCAGTGGCGGCCGCCCGAGCCCTGGCTCGTCCCCCTTCATCAGGAGTTGCTCGGGCTCCGTCGGCGGAACCCCTGGCTCGTGGACGCGCGTGTGGCGATCACCACCCTGGAGAATCAGCGGATCGTCTACCGTTCGTCGTCCCAGGACTCGTGGCTGGACGTCGAACTGGACGTCCGCGGCGGCCACCGCGCGACCGTCACCGGGCCCGAGGGGGAGCTGTTCCGGTACGAGCAGGCCTGAGCGACAGTTCCTCCGCCAGGACGCCCAGCGCGCCCGTCACCGCGAGGCGCAGGTTCTCCGGCCCCCGGCGCAGGGCGTCGTCCAGCGGCATGCCGGACGGGGTGATCTGCACGAGGGTGACGTCGCCGGGCAGGAGGCCGGCATCGATGCCGACGCGCCCGGCGAAGACGAGCACAGGCACCCCAGCCTTCGAGGCGTGCTCGCACAGACGGTGAATCGCCTTGCCATGGCAGGTCTGGGCGTCCACAGAGCCTTCGCCGGTGAGCAACAGCCCGGCATCGCGCAGGTGCTCGTCCAGCCCGGCGAGTTCGGCCACCAGCTCCAGGCCCGGACGCAGACGCCCGCCGAGGAACAGCTGGAGCGCCCATCCGATGCCGCCCGCGGCGCCCGCCCCCGGCCACTGCGCGACCAGGGTGGCGTCCCGCCCGCCGGGCGCTGCCGACCGGCAGACCTCGACGAGGTGGGCGAGGATGCGGTCGAGTTCGGCCACCTGCTCGTCGTCGGCCCCCTTCTGCGGCCCGTACACGGCGCTGGCCCCCTGCGGCCCGAGCAGCGGGTTGGTGACGTCGCTGGCCACCTCAACCTCGACGTCGGCCAGCCTCGGGTCGATACCGGACGCGTCCACCTCTGCGAGCCCGCGCAGCCCGTCGGGTGTCGGCTCGATGTCCTGCCCGTCGGCGTCGAAGAACCGGACGCCCAGGGCAGCGAGCATGCCCGCGCCGGCCTCGTTGGTGGAACTGCCGCCGATGCCTATCACCAGGCGCTTCGCCCCGGTGTCGAGCGCCGCGCCGATCAGTTCGCCCAGCCCGCGGGAGCTGTAGGCTATCACGTGGCGCTGGCCTGCGGGGACGAGTTCCAGACCGCTGGTGGACGCGACGTCCAGCAACGCGACTCGTCCGTCGGCGGTGTCGACGAGCCCGAAGGCGGTGTCGTGCGGGCGTCCTTCCTGGTCGTGTGTCCTGGTGGGGACGATCCGGGCGTCGAGCGCCGAGGAGACCGCCTCCGTGAAGCCCTCGCCGCCGTCGGCGATGGGCAGTTCGACCGTCCGGGCGTCCGGCAGGCACGCTCGCGCGGCCCTCGCCATGATGGACGCCGCCTCCGGTGCGGTCATCGAACCCTTGAACGAATCGGGGGCGCAGATGATGCGCATGTGGACCCTCCTTGGTCACATGGTCATACGAACAGCATGCCGCCTTCGGTGTCGATGCGGTCGGCGTCCTGATCATCGAACCAGACGCCTTGGGCACCCAGATAGCGGAAGCGCAATGTGGTACCGGCGTGGGTCGTGACGGTCGTCTGGAGCGAGCCATCCGGACGACGCCTCATCGGGTTTCGATAGGGCTGCCAGTCGTTGAAGCTGCCGACGACGCTGACAGGGGCGTTCGGGTGGTCCGCCGGTAGGACGAAGGTCACCGCCACGCCCCCGTCACGGGGCTGTCTGCGGATCACGTCTCGACCTCCGATGGCCTGCTGTGTTTGGATTCTCAACCTAGTCGATGCGGGCAGGCGGCTCGCCGGATCAGTCAAACACGCAGGGATCGGCTGGTGTGGGGCGGCACCGGTCTCGTCCCGGACCTGTAACAAGGCTGAAAAAGTCGACAGTTAGCCTGCTCACACATGCTCGGCCGCAGATCGGCCACGTTCCACCACAGAAGGAGACCCCCCATGTCCAAGGCCGAGGTTGAACGCCTGCTCACCGCTGGCGGCTCGGACAAGACCATCAGGTTGAAGTACGACTTCATCGACGGGATGGAGGATTTCACGGCGGCCGCGGCCGAGGACGGGTACGAGTTCAGCGTGCCCGAGCTGAAGCAGGTGCTGGCGGAGTCGGGTGACTCGTTCGAGGTGATGGGCAACCCCCGCCGGCGCGAGATCTGGTGGTTCTGAGCCGTATCGCGCCAGTCAGGCGGCCTGCGAACGCAGATACCGCCCGAAGTGCGGCACGGTGAACGCCACCAGTCCCCGCTCGGACGAATAGACGAGCCCCTTCTTGAGCAGGGCGTCCCGGGCGGGTGACAGCGATTGCGGGGTCCGGCCCAGATGCTCGGCCACCGCGCTGGTCGCCACCCCGGCGCTCGGGTCCTCGGGATCGGCGAGTTCCGCCATCGCCCGCAGGTACTCGCGTTCGGCCGGGGTGGCTCGTTCGTAGCGGCTCCCGAAGAAGCCCACCGCCAGTTCGGCCTCGGCCTCGGGTGTCGCGACCGCCACGTCGTCCGCGGTGATAGGGCTTGTCGGGGCGAGGTCCCAGGCCACCTTGCCGTAGGCCTGGATGAAGTACGGGTAGCCCCCGGTCGCTCGGTACATCGCGTCGAGCGCCTCGGTGGTGTAACCGGCATCCTCCTCCTCGGCGGGCGCCCGGAGCGCGTGATCGGCCGCCGAGCGGTCGAGCCGGTCGATGCGCTGGTAGCTGAACAGGCGTTCCGAATAGCTCTTGGCGGCCGAGAGCACCGTGGGCAGGTGCGGCAGGCCCGCACCCACGACGATGAGCGGCAGGCGTTGCTGACTGATCTCGTGGGCGGCGGCGCACAGGGCCGAGACGTCGGCCGCGTTGAGATCCTGCATCTCGTCGATGAAGATCCCGACACCGACGCCCTTGTCGGCGGCGAGCCCGCCGACGTCGGTGAACAACTCGACCAGGTCGATCTCGATGTCGCCGGAGTCCGCGCGTCCGGGAGTGGGCGGCACCTGGATGCCGGGGTTCCAGCGTTCGGCGAGCCTGGCTCTCGGGCCGGCGTCCCGCTCGATGAACGACCGGATGGTGCCCAGGACGATCGTCGCGTCCGGATGCGACAGCTCACGCACCGCGGTGTGCAGCGCGGCCCCGAGGGGACGCCGGATGCCCTGCTCCGGCCGGGCCTCGAACTTGCCCGTCCCCCAGCCGGCGCGCACGGCCTGCGAGCGCAGGGCGTTGAGCAGGACGGTCTTGCCCACCCCGCGCAGACCGGTCAGGATGACGGACCGTTCGGGCCGTTCGCGTGCCACTCGTTCGAGGACGACGTCGAAGCCACGCAGCTGTTCGTCGCGCCCGGCGAGCTCCGGCGGACGCTGCCCCGCCCCGGGGGCGTAGGGGTTGCGAATGGGGTCCATGCAAGGACTCTATTCGGCTCTCTAGGGAAAACCTCAGAGGCGCGCATAGAAGGCGATCGAAGTTGCCTATCGCTCCCCGGCCGACGCTCAGGCGCCCGGTTCCTCGGCCACGGCCCGCACCACGGGTCGCAACTGCATCCACCACTGCTGCTTGGGACGACGCCGTCGGGTGCTCACATGGTCGAGCATGTGCCCCATCGGCGAGGTGACGATCTGCGCCTGCTGCAACCCGACGTACCAGCTGTTGTCGGAGCCCGCGCGCAGTTCCTCGTCCAGCTGGCCGAGCGCCCGGCTCACCATGCGCGTGGCGAGCAACCGGTCGGACGGGGTGGGCTCGCCGCCTTGCTGAATGTGGCCGATGATGCTCGTCCGGACGTCGTAGTCGCCGTTGCTGGCTCCCTCGAGCAGCTGCCCGATGAACTCCGTGGTGTACGACTCGGACGCCTTCTCGTTGCGCACCGCGAGGAAGAGGCGGCGGCCCTTCTCGAAACTGCCGCGCAGCCACTCCACGTCGGCGGCGAGATCGCCCAGCGCCACGCCTTCCTCGTTGAGGTAGATCCGCTCGGCGCCGCCGGCCAGGCCGCTCATGAGGGCCAGGAACCCGCAGTAGCGGCCCATGGTCTCGACGACGAAACAGCGGGTGGTTGCCGCACCGCTCATCTTGACCATGTCGATGGCCGACACGTTGACGTTCAGCGCGGTGTCCGAGCCGATGGACAGCTCGGTGCCGGGCAGGTTGTTGTCGATGGACGCGGGCACCGCCACGATCGGGATCTGGAAGGCCGGATACCGGTCGCGTTCGGTGTGCATGAGGTACGCGGCCTGGTAGGCGTTCCAGCCGCCGATCACCATGAGGCCGTCGATCGCGTGATCCTCCATGGCGCGGCTGATCTTGTACAGGTCCTCCATCGCGGGCACGGCCCGGCGAAGCCCCAGCTCCGCGCCTCCCGTGCCCGTCCAGCCCTCGACGTCGTCCCAACCGAGTTCGGTGACGTTGCCCTTCCGGAGGCCGGCGAAGCCGTTCATGACGCCCAGCATGTGGTAGCCGCGTGAGACGCCGAGCCTGACCGCGGCGCGGGCCGCGTTGTTCATACCCGGGGCCAGGCCGCCGGCGTGGACGATGGCGATGCGCTTGCCCTCCGCCGGTGCGGTGAACGACGCCGGGTGCGAGAGCTCGGAGAAGGTGGTGACCAACTCGGTGAACGACGGGCCACGGGCCTGCATCGCCGCGCTGTAGTCACCCGAGCGGATCAGCTCGGGGACGCGCTGGGTGTCCTTGACGGCCCTCATCAGCGGAATCCGGACGACACCGTTGCCGAGGATGCCGATGACCTTCGCCTCGGCGTCCGGCGAGGCGGTGAGCACCTCGTCCACCGCCTCGTAGCCGAGCCAGGTCGATGCCCATCGGTCGTAGGCGCTGGGGGTACCACCGCGCTGTACGTGGCCCAGGATGGTGACGCGCGTGTCCTCGCCGAGCCGCTCCTCGATGACGCCGCGTACGTAATCGCTGGAGATCCGGTTGCCCTGCTGGTCGGTCGCGCCCTCCGCCAGGACCACGATGGAGTCCCGGCGGCCGCGCGCACGCCCGGCGCGCAGCGTGGCGCACATCTCGTCCTCCCACCCCTCGGTGGGCGGCAGTTCGGGAATGAGGACGTAGTCACAGCCGCCCGCGATCGCCGCGGCCAGGGCGAGGTAGCCGCAATGGCGGCCCATCACCTCGAGGACGAAGCTGCGCTGGTGGCTCGCCGCGGTGCTGGAGATGGCGTCGATGGCTTCCAGGATGCGATGCAGGGCGGTGTCCGCGCCGATGGTCGAGTCGACCCCGACGAGGTCGTTGTCAATCGAGCCGACGAGCCCCGCGATGATCAGGCGTTCGTGCGCCGCGACGAGCCCGGCGTCCACCTGACCCGACGCGACCAGCTCGGCCAGCAGGCCGGGCCACTCCTGACGGAAGGTGTCGAGTCCCGTGAGGCTCCCGTCGCCGCCGATGACGACGAGCCGGTCGATGCCCCGCTCGAGCAGGTTGCGGGCCGCCTTGAGCCGACCCTCGCGTGTGCGGAACTCCTTGCTGCGGAAGGTACCGATCACGGTGCCGCCGCGGCCGAGGATGCCGGCCACGTCGTCCCATTCGAACCGGCGGATGCCCTCGCCGCCGTCGATCATGCCCTGGTAGCCCTCGAAGATCGCGTAGACCTCGGCTCCACGGCTGATCGCGGTGCGCACGACGGCACGGACGGCTGCATTCATTCCCTGCGCGTCGCCGCCGCTGGTGAGGACGCCGATGCGGATGGGGGATTCGAGGCTGGGGTCGTTGGTCATCGTGTCCAATCGTGACTGGCCGGCGCCTTCCGGCGCCACCCGGGCCGGCGACGGTTGCCGCAAGTTGCCCTTGTGCGGGTGATGGCGTCCATTCGCAGCATCACGCGACCGGGCGGAGCCACCCGAACGCGTCGGGCAGGGTTCCGAACTGAATGCCGGTCAGGTGCGAGCGAAGCTCGAGGGTCCGTGGTCCCGGCGTGCCGTCGCCGATCGTCAGTTCGAAATCGGGCGACTTGAGCCCGACGACGGGGCTGATCACCGCGGCGGTACCGCAGGCGAGGGCCTCGGTGATGTGCCCGGACCTGATGCCGTCGAGCAACTCGGTCAGCTCCAGGGGCCGCTCCACCGGGGTCAGCCCGTGCGAGGAAGCGAGCTGGAGCAGCGAGTCACGCGTGATCCCGGCCAGGATGGTGCCGGTCAGCGCAGGGGTGAGGAGCTCGTCGTCGGCGGTGACGACGAAGAAGTTCATCGTCCCGCCCTCCTCGACCAGGGTCCTGGTCGCCGAGTCGAGCCACAGCACCTGGCCGCAGCCCTGCGCGTGGGCCTCGACCTCGGCGGCCATGGCGGACGCGTAGTTGCCGCCGCACTTGGCCATGCCGGTGCCGCCCACCATCGACCGGCTGAAGTTCGGGGTGACCCACAGGGTCAGCGGATCGGCGTAGTACGGGCCGGCGGGGCTGGCGAGGCACATGTAGGTGTGCTCCTGCGCGGTGCGCACGCCGATCAGGGTCTCGGAGCCGAACATGAACGGACGCACGTACAGGCTCTGCTCGCCCTGCCCCGCGGGCACCCAGTCCTTGTTGAGCGAGACGACCTGGTGGACGCTGTCGAGGAAGTCGTCGACCGGGAGCTGGGGCATGGCCATGCGCTCGGCGGAACTGGCGAAGCGCCGGGCGTTGAGCTCGGGGCGGAACAGCCACACCGAGCCGTCGGGGTGACGGTATGCCTTGAGTCCCTCGAAGATCTCCTGGCCGTAGTGCAGCGCGGCCAGCCCGGGATGCATCGGGATCGGGCCGGCGCCGATCAGTCGCCGGCCGTGCCAGCCCTCATCGGGGTTCCATACCGCGCGCGCGATGTGGTCGACGAAGTAGCGTCCGAACCCCGGATCGGCCAGGGCCGTTGCGATCTGGTCGGGGGACGTGCGGACGACATCGGAGTCGACGGTGAACTGCGCCATGGAAGGAAGACTAGTTCGCCCGCCCGGCGCGCTGATCGCGGTCTCGGGTGCTGACGAGTCGCGGGTGGCGCAGGCACGGTCATGGTGCCCTCGACCGGGTATGAACTACCTTGTCAGACCGCCGAAGATTTTCTTTCGAAAGACCCTTGACACCCGTGGCGTGACAGGGTTATAAATATCGAACCGAGATTCCTTCGGGAACTCGGGACCGAGATGGAAACGACAGTCGAGTCCCCTTTCCCGGCAGCGATCGAAGCGATTCGAGACGGCTGGTCGAGAATGAGGGGCCGCCCGAAGGACGGGGTCGGCGACCGATCGTCCATAGCGGTGATTGCAGGAAGGTCCGACCTGGAATCAGTGAGGCCCGAGCCAACCCATACTTGGCTCGGGCCTCACACGTTTGATTCTCGATGGCGCGGTTGCCGTCGTGATGACGACACGCCGGGCGCCGTCGAAGACGATAACAGGTACCTGGCCCTCACCCAAATCGTGCGCGCCCGCGTCCCGGCTGCTCAGTGCTCCAGCAGCCCGCCGACGGTGTGAAGCCGTCGTCCAGCCTCGGCTATCGAGCCGCTCAACGACGGGTACACGGTGAACGCCTGTGCGGCCTGGTCGACGGTGAGCCTGGCCGACACACACAGCGACAGGGCGTAGATGAGTTCGCTCGCCCCCGGCGCCACGACGACCCCGCCGACGATGATGCCGGTGGCCGGAAGGCAGAACAGCTTGACGAAGCCGTGTTGGTTGCCCTGCATCTTCGCCCGTGCGTTGCCGCGCAGTTCGAGCACGACCGAGCGCACGGCGATCTGCTCGGCGTCCACCTGTCTCTGCGTCACGCCGACCGTGGCGATCTCGGGCGAGGTGAACACGTTGGAGGCCACCGAGGTCAGATCGAGCGGCGTCACGGAGTCGCCGAGCGCGTGCCACATGGCGATGCGGCCCTGCATGGCGGCGACCGACGCCAGCGGGAACACGCCGGTGCAGTCGCCGGCCGCGTAAATGCCGGGGACGCTCGTCCGCGAGACGCCGTCGACCTCGATGTGCCCGGACGGTTTGAGGGTCACCCCGCACGACTCGAGCCCGATGTCCCGGGTGTTGGGGATCGACCCGACGGCCATCAGCACGTGACTGCCGTGCACCTCGCTGCCGTCGGCCAGGCCCACCACGACCCCGTCGCCCTCCCGGCGGGCGGACACGGCGCGGGCCCCCGACCGGATGGCCATGCCCGACGCCTCGAACACCTCCTGCAGGACGCGGGCCGCGTCCGGGTCCTCGCCGGGCAGTACCTGGGCCCGCGAGGAGACCAGCGTCACCCCGACGCCCAGACGGTTGTAGGCGCTGGCGAACTCGGCGCCCGTCACGCCCGAACCGACGACGATGAGATGGCTGGGCGGGGTGGACAGGCCGTACAACTGGGTCCAGTTGAGGATGCGCTGCCCGTCCGGGGTCGCGTCCGGCAGTTCGCGCGGCCGCGTCCCCGTGGCGATCAGCACGATGTCGGCCGGCAGCCGGCGTTCGCCGTCGGGGGTCTCGACGACGACGGCGTGCGGATCCTCCAGCCGCCCGTTGCCGTGGACGATCTCGACGCCCTCGGACGCGAGCCTCGCCTCGATGTCGCGGCTCTGGGCGGCAGCCAGATCGAGAAGGCGCCGGTTGACCGCGGCGAGGTCGACGCGGATCGCGTCCGCGGGATGACCGAGCGCGGAGTCGACGGGACGCAGGCCGAGGGCGGCGCTGTCGCGCAGGCGTGTCATGGCGTCCGAGGTCGCGATGAGTGATTTCGACGGGACGACATCGGTGAGTACGGCCGAGCCTCCGAGCCCGCGAGGATCGATCAGGGCGACCCGGCCGCCCAGCTGGGACGCCACCAGCGCCGCCTCGTAGCCGCCGGGCCCGCCACCGAGGATCACCACACTTGTCATGGGCCTATTGTCTCAGGTCGCCCGACCTCGCCCGACCACGCGAGGCGATACTGAAGAGGTGCCTAACCCGATCCTGTCCGCCAGCGTCGTGATCATCGACCAGGAGCGCATCCTGCTCGTCCAGCGTGGCCACGAGCCCTCGAAGGGGCTGTGGAGCGTGCCCGGGGGACGCGTCGAGGCCGGTGAGACCCTTCAGGAGGCCGCCGCCAGGGAGGCCCTCGAAGAGACCGGGCTGGTCGTCCGCGTGGGCGAGCAGCTGTGGGAGCTCGTCCTGAACGCGGGGGCCGCGTCCTTCGAACTGCACGACTTCCGTGCGACACCGGTGGGCGGCACGCTGCGAGCCGGGGACGACGCCGCCGATGTCCGCTGGGTCCGGCTGGACCAACTGGGTCTGCTTCCCGTGACGCCCGAACTCGTCGAGTGGCTCGCGCGGGTGGGGCTGCTGCCCAGCTGAGGCCTACTCGTCCGGGACGCCGGCCAGGTCGGCCAGCCACAGGCGCGAGGACGCGTCCGACGGCATCCGCCAGTCACCGCGGGGCGACAACGCGCCGCCCGCGACCACCTTGGGCCCGTTCGGCAGCGCCGAGCGCTTGAACTGGTTGGCGTAGAAGCGGCGCCCGAACATGGTCAGCCACTTCTTGATCGTCGCCAGGTCGTAGCCCACCCGCTCGTCGGCGGGGTATCCCTCGGGCCAGGAGCCGGCCTGTGCGTCCGCCCACGCGTGCTCGGCGAGGAAGGCGATCCTGGTGGGACGCAGGCCGTGGCGCAGCGTCCAGTACAGGGCGAAGTCGTGCAGGTTGTAGGGGCCGATGGTGTCCTGCGTGCTCTGCACCTTGCCGTCGGCGCCCTGCGGCACCAGTTCGGGGGTGATTTCGGTGCCGAGGATCGACGCGAGCACGGTGTTGACGTGGTCGTCGAACGTTCCCGTGCTGATCACCCAGCGGATCAGGTGCTGGATCAGCGTCTTCGGGACGCCCGCGTTGACCCCGTAGTGGCTCATCTGGTCGCCGACGCCGTAGGTGCACCAGCCCAGGGCCAACTCCGACAGGTCGCCGGTGCCCAGCACGATGCCGCCGCGCTGGTTGGCCAGCCGGAACAGGTAGTCGGTGCGCAGGCCCGCCTGCACGTTCTCGTAGGTGACGTCGTAGTCGTCGAGCGCGTGGTCCATCGCGGTGAGCATCTGCTCGGCCGCCGGGCGGATGTCGAGGGTCTCGAACGTACAGCCCAGCGCCGTGGCCAGGGCGGTCGCGTTGTCGCGGGTGTGGTCGGAGGTGGCGAAGCCCGGCAGCGTGAAAGCCAGGATGTCGGAGCGGGGACGCCCGAGCTCGTCCATCGCCCGGGCGGCGACGAGCAGGGCGTGGGTCGAGTCGAGGCCTCCCGAGACCCCGATGACCACCTTCGGGTGCCCGATCGCGCTGAGCCGCTGCTTCAGCCCGAACACCTGGATGCTGTAGCCCTCGTAGCAGTCCTGGGCGAGCCGCGCGGGATCGTCCGGGACGAACGGGAACCGGTCGACGTGGCGCATCAGCCCGATGTCGGTGTGCGGCGGGTCGAGGACGAAACCGATCGTCCGGAACTGGTTGATGCGGTCGGCGAAATGCCGGGCGTTGTCGTCGAAGCTGCCCTGGCGCATGCGTTCTTGGCGCAGGAGGTCGAGGTCGACGTCGGCGATGCTGTGGGTCCGCTCCAGCGGGAAGCGCTCGCTCTCGGCGAGCAGGGCACCGAACTCGTGTACCGAGGTCTGCCCGTCCCACGACAGATCGGTGGACGATTCACCCGGCCCGGCGGCCGCGTAGAGGTACGCGGCCAGGTTCCGGCTCGACGCGCTCTGCGCGAGCAGGCGGCGGTCGTCGGCGCGTCCCACGGTGATGGGAGAACCGGAGATGTTGGCGATCACCGTCGCACCGGCCATGGCCGCCAGCGCGCTCGGCGGGATGGGCACCCACATGTCCTCGCAGATCTCGACGGCCAGGGTGAACCCCGGCACATCGGTGGCCTCGAACAACAGGTCGGGCCCGAACGGCAAGCCGTCGCCGCCTCGCACACCGGGGAGCCGGATCGTCCCGGTCTGGTCGGCGCCGTCGGCGTAGTGGCGCTTCTCGTAGAACTCCCGGTAGTTGGGCAGGTAGCTCTTGGGGACGACGCCCAGCACGTGGCCGCGGCTGATCACCACCGCGCAGTTGAACAGGCGTGACCCGCGGCGCAGCGGCGCGCCGACCACGATCACCGGCAGGAGATCGGACGACGCCTCGCGCACGGTCTCGATCGCCGTGAGCGTCGCGTCGAGGACGACGTCGCCGAGCACGAGGTCGTCGATCGCGTAGCCCGACAGGCACAGCTCCGGGAAGACCGCCAGGCCGACCCCGCGAGCGTCCAGTTCACGGACGTGTTCGACGATGGTCGCCGCGTTGCCGGGCGGGTCGGCGATCGCCGTGCGGCTGGTGCACGCGGCCACCCGGACGAAACCCTGGTCGTAGATCGAGCGGAAGTTCACGTGTCCGATTTTTTCACACCACCGAGGCGGTGGTCCCTTCGACAGGCTCAGGGGGCCCTTCGACAGGCTCAGGGGTCGCAGGCGGGGTCCCTTCGACAGGCTCAGGGGGCCTTCGAGAAGCGGACCCCTGAGCCTGTCGAAGGGTAACGACCGCGCCGCCGAGGCGTCACAGAATGCTGATCGTCTGGCTCATGAGGTGACGCTGCCCCGGGGCCAGTGTGATCGACTGCTCACGGGAGTTGACCGTCTCGACGCACAGCATGCCGGGCCACTCGTCGTCGCCGAAGTCGGTCATCGTCCGGGACTTGTCCACCCACGGGTTCCAGACCACGGTCTGTGCCGATCCGACCTTCTCGATCTGGATGGTGCGGCCCCAGGCCTCGTCCACGATCCGGGTGTTGGAGGCCGACTCGTAGATGCGGTCGGTCTCGGCCGTGATCGTCACCAGCCCCTCCTGCGTGGCGCAGGAGCCGGTGACCTTGTCGAAGTACGCCTCCCCCTCGAGACCCTCCACATGCGTGTGACGCACGTCACCGACGGCGAAGTAGGTGTGCAGGCCCTCCTCGAAGGCCAGCTCCTCGTCGCCGGCGACCACCACGAGCTGCTGCAGCAGCGTCTCGCCCAGCGACACGTGCATCTCCAGCCCGTAGTCGTGGGTGAACGAGTCGGCCACCGCGTCGGTGACCTGTGGCCCGTCGAGCCCGAACCTCAGGGTGGCGGTGCCCTTCGGGCTGACCGCCGCGCTGATCAGATGCCAGGTGGCCAGGCGGGCGAACCCGTGGGCGGGAACCCGGTCTCCTTCCGGGCCCCCGCCGAACCACGGGAACACGAGGGGCACGCCACCGCGAACGGCTCGTCCCGGCTGATAGTCCGATGAGCCGCTCATCCACAAGACGGGCTTGTGGCCGGCGGGAGTCCATTCCGCGACATGCGCCCCATTGAGGTAGACAACGCCGGTCGCCGCAGCGGTTTCGACCCTGAAACCCGGCAGCGGGCCCTCAATCGGCACTATGCCCTCAGGCAGTGCTTCTTCCGTCATGAGACCCAAACCTACGACGTTCCAGGAGGTTGTCACCAGCCGGGGCCGCACTCAGTGCGATTCCCGCCCGACGGCCGAGCCGGACGACCCCACGAGGAAGTCGAGATCGGCCCCGGTGTCGGCCTGGGTCACGTGGTCGATGTAGAGCCGCTCGTAGCCGCGTGCGGGCCGGGCGAAGGTCGCCTCGGTCTCGGGAAGCACCTCGCGGGCGTTGAGGTCGTCGTCGGGCATGTCGACGTAGAGACGGCGTCCGGGCACGTCGAGGACGATGTAGTCGCCGTTGCGCACCTTGCCGAGCGGACCACCGGCAGCGGCCTCGGGAGACACGTGCAGCACGACCGTGCCGTACGCGGTGCCCGACATACGGCCGTCGCACACGCGGACCATGTCGCGCACGCCCTTTTCGAGCAGCTTGGTGGGCAGAGGTGTGTTCGACACCTCGGGCATGCCCGGGTAGCCCTTGGGGCCGGCGCCGCGCAGGACGATGATGCAGGTCTCGTCGATGTCGAGGTCGGGGTCGTCGATGCGGGCGTGCAGGTCCTCGATGTTCTCGAAGACGACGGCGCGTCCGCGGTGCTGCAGGAGCTCGGGGGACGCGGCCGCGGGCTTGATGATCGCGCCGGTCGGGGCCAGGTTGCCGTGCAGCACGGCGATGCCCGCCTCCTTCTGGACGGGGTTGTCGCGAGTGTGGATGACGTCGGTGTCGAAGATCTCGGCGCCGTCGAGGTGGGCCGACAGGGGCTTGCCGCTGACGGTGATGGCCTCGTCCGACAGCAGGTCGCGCACCTGGTTGAGTGCGGCGAGCAGGCCGCCCGCCCGGAAGAGGTCCTCCATGAGGTAGGTGCCCGCGGGCTGCAGGTTGGCGAGCAGGGGCAGGTGCGAACCGTGCTCGTCGAAGTCGGTGAGCTTCAGGTCGGCACCGACGCGCCCGGCGATGGCGAGCAGGTGGGGCACGGCGTTGGTGGAGCCGCCGACGGTCGCCAGCGCCACGATCGCGTTGAGGAAGGCCTCGCGCTTGAGGATGTCGGAGGGCTTCAGGTCCTCCTCCACCATCTCGACGATGCGCTGGCCGGTGGCGTGCGCGAACTTGAGCAGCCGGGCGTCGGGTGCGGGGACGCCGGCGCTGCCGGGCAGCGTCATGCCCAGTGCCTCGGCCATGATGCCCATGGTGGACGCGGTGCCCATGGTGTTGCAGTGGCCCGCCGAGCGGATCATCGCCTGCTGGGACGCCGCGAACTCCTCGTTGGTCACCTTGCCCGCGCGCGCCTCCTCCGACCAGCGCCACACATCGGTGCCGCAGCCGAGCGGGTGTCCACGGAAGGTGCCGGTGAGCATCGGGCCGCCGTTGAGCATGATCGCGGGCAGGTTGACACTGGCCGCGCCCATGATCAGCGAGGGGACGGTCTTGTCGCAGCCACCCAGCAGGACGACGCCGTCGATCGGGTTGGCCCGGATGAGCTCCTCGGCCGCCATCGCCGCCAGGTTGCGGAAGAGCATCGCGGTCGGACGCATCTGGGTCTCGCCGAGCGAGATGACCGGCATGTCGAGCGGGACGCCGCCGGCCGCCCAGATGCCCTGCTTCACCGCGGCGCTCACCTGGGTGAGGTGTGCGTTGCAGGGGGATATCTCGGAGGCGGTGTTACAGATCGCGATCATGGGCTTGCCGGTGAAGGCGTCGTCCGGCAGTCCCCGCCGCATCCATGCGGTGTGGATGTAGGTGTCCCGGCTCGTTCCTTCGTACCAGGCCGCTGTGCGTCGTGCGGGCATGCGTGAACTCCTTTGTCTCAGGTCCCGAGCCTCCAGCCTATAGGGCTTCACCGCTTCGTGAGTGGGGGGTTCGCGGTCTGGCTACCGCTTTCCGTCGCGATACGGCAATGGCTGCCAATCGGCTCCGAGCGTCCCTACAGCTCCAGGCCCATGGGCTCGTCACGGAAGATCCGGGCGTCCATGAGCTTGAGATCGTCGGCCACTGCGAGCGGGATCGCGGACCGGTCGAGCACGTCACGCTGCAGGTCGACCCCGGGAGCGATCTCGACGACGACCAGGCTGCCCTCGCGCAGTTCCAGGACGGCGCGCTCGGTGACGTAGACCACCTTCTGGCCCCGCTCGGCACCGACGCGTCCCGACCAGGTGATCTGGGCCACCTCGGGCACGAACTTCGGGATGTCGCCGTCGCTGCGGATCTCGATGCGGCCGTCGCCGATCACGAGGTCTTTCCTACCGGCCGTGAACTGCCCGCTGAACACCAGGTGCGCCGCATGTGCCGTGATGTCGGCGAAGCCGCCCACGCCCGCGGTCACGTGAGTGGCCGACGGCATGAGCGAGACGTTGACGTCGCCCGACGAGCTGACCTCCATGAAGCTCAGCAGCGCGATGTCGATGCCGCCGCCCTGCAACAAGGTGAACTGGTCGGGGGAGGGGACGATGGCGTCCGGGTTGTACGCGGCACCGAACGGCTTGCCGGTGACGGGGAAACCGCCGACGGCACCCTGCTCGATCACCCAGGTGACCGCGTCGCCGTGTCCCTCCTCCAGGAGGATGCGGGGCACGTTGGCGGAGATCCCGAACCCCAGGTTGGCGATGTCGTCCCGCGACAGCTCCATCGCGGCGCGCCGGGCGATCACCTTCTGGATGCCGAACTCGACGTGGTCGATCTCGTCGAGCGACATGGCCTGCTCGCCCGACAGGGCCGGGTCGTAGGTGATGCCCGCCACCTGCTTCTGGTCGGGGGCCACCACGATCGCGTCCACGAGCGCGCCGGGAACGTGCACGATGCGCGCCGGGCGGTGCTCCTCGCTCATGCGCTCGACCTGGGCGATGACGACCCCGCCGTTGTTGTGCGCGGCGTAGGCGGTGTCGAGGGTGCCGAGGACGGCGGCCTCGTGCTCGAAGGTCAGGTTGCCGTACGGGTCGGCGGTGGTCGCGCGGATGATCGCGACGTCGACCGGGATCGCGGGCAGGAACAGCCACTCGCGTCCGTCGACCTCCATGATGCGGACGAGGTCGGGGCTGACGTCGTTCATCTTGCCGCCCTCGACGCGGGGGTCGAGGAACGTGCCGATGCCGACGTCGCTCAGGACGCCCGGTTGCCTGGCTGCGGCCGCCCGCTGCATCTGGTACATGAGGCCCGAGGGGATCATGTAGGCCTCGATCTGGCCGGACTCCAGCATCTCGCGCACGGGGGGCTTGGCCATCTTCGACGGGCCGGCCGGGTAGGAGCCGCCGACGATGCGCTTCAGCAATCCGGGAGTGGCCAGGTGATTCGATCCCTGGATGCCGTCGGACATGTCGCCCGCGTTGATGCAGTGCAGCGACGTGATCCCGGCCGGATGGGCCTCGGCGTCGAAGCGCTGCCGGATGCCGGCGAGCACGGCGTCCGGGCATCCGATGGCGGACGATGCGGAGACCGAGATGGTGGCCCCGTCTGGGATGAGGGCGGCCGCTTCGACGGCGGTCAGGACTGGCGGACGACGCACGTGATGCTCCTTTGCGCTTGCTGCCGGCCCGCGCACGCGGCGGGCTGCGCGACCATCATGCCATGGCGTGAAAGCGCTTTCCAAGTGGGGCCGGGTCACTCATCCCGGCAGCAGCAGCTGACGTGCGGGGTGGATCGCGTAGTCGGCCATGTAGTCGAACACCCCGCGCAGCTCGACGCGGGCAGGGTCGTGGTAGTAGGGACGCTGCGCCGCCGGAAAGTCCTCCCAGGTGCCCGCGAAGTCGAACGCCCAGGTGAACATGTCCTGGGGCTCGTCGGCCACCGCGAACAGGCAGCGGAACCCGTAGCGCTCGCGCACGGGGACGATACGCCGCCAGACGGCCAGGAACTCGTCCCACGAGCCGGTGATCGAGTAGCGGCGCATGATCGCGATGCGATCGCCGGCGGACGCCGCGGTGGCGTGTGTGAGGCGCTCGACACGCACCGGGCGCACCCTGAGGTTGCGGAACACGTGCGGTGCCTTCAGTCCGGCCAGTTCGGCGGTGCGCGGATCGTCCCGTACGGCGCGCTCACCCGCCTGCGGGTCGGGGTGCGAGTAGAGCCAGGTGAGTTTGGGCTCGGCGTCGGTCTCCACGAAGGCCCGGTGCGAGGTGTAGCCGTGCTCGGCGCGGATCGCCAACTCGCGGGGCCACAACTCGTCCAGATAGGCGTCGAGATGGTGCGGTTTGACGGAGAAGCGGTGCAGGATCATCTGCTCGTCCGGGGGCTCGACCAGGGCCGGGGCGTCGTCCGATGTCGCCATGATCCCAGTGTCGCACCCGCCGGCCGGGATGCCTCGCGTCCGGTACCAGGTGTGCGCAGGGTGCGATCTGTGCTTGAGTTGGGCGGGTGATCAGCCCGGACGTCCCGGCGCCAAGCGCGCCGTTGCGCATCGTCATGGTGTCGCTGCACACCTCCCCGACAGCCTCGCCCGGCTCGGCCGACGCCGGGGGGATGAACGTCGTCGAGCTCAACTCCGCCGTGGCACTGGGGGCGGCCGGCCATCGCGTCGACCTGCTGACCCGCAAGGACGAGACCCACCTGCCCGAGGTCGTGGAGCTCGCGCCCGGCGTGCGCATGTTCAACCTGGACGCGGGCCCGGCCGTCTCCGTGGCCAAGAGCCGGCAGGAGGCGTTGATCGAGCCGTTCCGCGACGCGATGTCGCGCTGGTGGGACGCCCACGGCGCCGGAGCCGACGTCGTCCACTCGCATCACTGGTTCTCGGGGGTCGCGGCGATCCCCGTGGCGCGGCGGGTCGGCGTCCCGCACGTGCAGAGCTATCACTCGGTCGCCGCTCCGGAGGGCGCCGGGCTGGACGACGGGGAGGCACCCGAATCGCCCGGCAGGCGTCACGGGGAGCGGCTGGCCGCCACGCAGTCGGATCACATCGTCGCGGTGAGCCAGTACGAGGCGCGGACGATCATCCAGCGCTACGAACCCGCCGCCGACCGGCTCAGCGTCGTGCGTCCCGGCGTCGACCTCCGGCAGTTCCGGCCGTTGCGCCCGGGCGAGACCAACTGGGCGTGGCGCGGCAACTACGTGCTGTTCGCCGCCCGGCTGCAGCCCCTCAAGGCACCCGATCTGGCTTTGCGGACGCTGGCGGCGCTTCCGCGGGGTGATCGCCCGCGCCTGGTGGTGGCGGGCCAGACGTCGGTGGACTTCTCCTGGTACGCACGCGAGCTCCGGGAACTGGCTGCAGACCTCGGCATCACCGACGAGGTCCTCTACATCGGCTCGCAGGACCGCGACCAGCTCGCGACGATGATGCGGGGAGCCAGCCTGCTGCTGAACCCCAGCCACTCCGAGACGTTCGGGCTGGTCAACCTGGAGGCCTCCGCCAGCGGAGTGCCCGTCGTGGCCAGCCGCGCGGGTGGCATGCCGGAGTCTGTGGTCGACGGGGTGACAGGTGTGCTCATGGACTCGCGGGACCCGGCGAACTGGGCGCGGGCGGTGCACGCGTTCACCAGCGACACCGGCCACCGCATCTCCACCGGGCGAGCGGGGCGCGCTTTCGCCGAGACCCGGGGCTGGCCCGTCGTCGCGGGCGAACTCACCGACGTCTACCGAAAGGTGCTGGGACGATGACCGATCTGCTCGACCTGCTCTCCGCGGGCCGGGGAGGCACCGTGTGGCCGCTGTTCGTGCACGCGCATCCGGACGACGAGACCCTGCAGTCCGGCCTGCTCATCGCGTGGCTCGCCGCCCGCCAGGTGGCCTGCGACGTGGTGACCTGCACGCGCGGCGAGCAGGGCGAGGTGGTCGACGGTGTGCTGCCACCCACGATCACGCCCGACGACCTCGTGCGCGTGCGGATGCGCGAGCTCACCGGCGCCCTCGACAAGCTCGGGGTGGCCGGGCGGTTCATGCTCGGCACACCGCCGGCGCGAGCCGGGGGCCTGGAGGCCAGGCACTACCACGACTCGGGCATGCGCTGGGTCGCCCCCGGGCTGGCTGGGCCGGCCGATGTCGACGACCCGCTCGCGTTCACGGCCGCGCCCCTCGAGGAGGCGGTGGACGACCTGCTCGCCCTGATCGCCGAGACGCAGCCGTCGGTGCTCGTCGGCTACGACCGGCACGGCAGCTACGGGCATCCCGACCATCGGCGTGCGCATGAGGTGGCGGTGGCCGCGGCGCGTTCCTCCGGGGTGCCGATGATCGAGGTGGCGTCCGCCGAGGATGCCGAGGGCTTCGAGTGGTTCGACCTGTCCGCGCAGTTGCCCGTGGTGATCGACGCCCTGCGCTGTCACGCCACCCAGCTCACCGTTGTGGACGGGGATCACATCGTCCACGTGGGCGGGCAGCGCCAGGAACTGCCCCGGAAGGTGGGGTTGCGGCCGCTGGGGGACGAAAACTGAATCAGCGTGGAAAGTTGTGGTGCGTACTCGCACCACAACTTTCCACGCTGATCGCGATGCCGTGGTGGCGTCGCCACGGCATCGCACAGGACCTGTGAGCTGACCTTGCGGTGCGTCCCGGTCTCGCGCGGTGTCACCTCAGACTGCGGACCATCCGCCGTCGGACGCGACGATCGCGCCGTTGATGTTGACCGAGTCGCGGGAGAGCAGGAACGTGATGGATGCGGCGAGTTCTTCGGCCATGGCCAGCGTCGGGATGTTGTGCTGATAGGTGCCGAGCACGGGCGCGCCGAGTTGGGCCTGGCCGGGCACGTGGATGCCGGTCGCGACGCCGCCGGGCGCGACGGCGTTGGCACGGATGCCACTCCTGGAATACATCACGGCTGTCGACTTCGTCAGGCCGATGACCGCATGCTTGGACGCGGTGTAGGCCACGCCCGCGGCTGAGCCGCGCAGGCCGGCCTCCGAGGCGACGTTGACGATGCGGCCCTGGGAGGCCTTCAGCATGATCGGGACGACCGCGCGGGTCAACCGCATGGTGCCTTCGAGGTTGACGCGCAGGACGCGGGACCACATCTGGTCGGTGACCTCGTGGATCGCCGACATGTCGTCCATGATGCCGGCGACGTTCGCCAGCGCGTCTATCCGCCCCTGTGCTGCGGCCACGATCCGGGCGATGTCGTCCTCGTCGGCGATGTCGCCGGCGACGGCCACGATCTCGGCTCCGGTCGGGAGCGCGCCGCGGATCCCGTTGACGAACTCGTCGAGCTTGTCGCTGGAGATGTCGGCCGCGATGACGCGACCACCCTCGCGTGCCACTCGCGAAGCGACGGCACGCCCTATGCCGGACGCGGCGCCGGTGACGATGACCGTTTGGCCGGTGAAGCGGCCCGGGGTGATCACCTCGACCCAGCCGGCGGCCTCCTGAGACTCCCTGGCTTCGGCAGCTTCTTCCGGTGCTGCTTCGTGGTAGGCGGCCAACATGGCGTCCAGCGCCTCGGCGGGGAACTGCCCGCCCGAGATCGCGACCAGTTGCGCCAGCGGTAGGCCGCGTGCCGGGCCGAGGGCGTCCGGGGTGGCGCCGCCCCGCGCGAGCAGCTCGGTGAGAATGGGTCCGCCGATCGGATGATCGAGCCATTGGCCGACGGTGGAATGGGCGGTCAGTGCCATGGTGTGCTCCTTTGCAGGGCCTGGCATCCGGACAGTTTTGTCCGGATGCTCAGCTTAGCTCAGGCCCGGACGCCGCCCCCGCTTCGTGACGAACCGCCGCTCAGAACAGGCCGGCAGGTGCCTCCGGTGGCGCGTAGGCGGGGTCGACTCCCTTGAACATCTTGCTGACCGAGCGTCCCCGGTGGATGCGGTCGATGGCCTCGGCGAACAGCGGTGCCACGCTGAGGGTGGTCAGCTCCGGCCACTCGGGCGGCGGCACGGTGTTCGTCGCGACGACCTCGGTGATGAAGTGGTCCGCTCGCAGGCGCTCGACCGCGCGGCCGGCAAACAGGCCGTGCGTACAGGCAACGGACGCCGACAGGCAGCCGTAGTCCCTGAGCCTTTGGGTCAGTTCGAGGATCGACCCACCAGTGGCGATCTCGTCGTCCAGGACGATCGCCCGCATGCCCTCGACGTCACCCACGATGGCGTCGATGACCACCTTGTCGTCGGCCAGCCGGCGCTTGCTGCCCGCGGCCACCGGCAGGCCCAGCAGCCGGGAGAACTGTGTGGCGTTCTTCGCGTTGCCCAGGTCGGGGCTGACGACCACCGTGTTCGACAGGTCGGCGTCGCGGAAGTGGTCGGCGAGCACGCCGAGCGCGGTGAGCTGGTCGACCGGGCAGCTGAAGAAGCCCTGCACCTGCGGGGAGTGCAACTGCATGGTGAGGATGCGCGACACCCCGGCGGTCACCAGCAGGTCGGCCACCAACCGCCCTCCCAGCGAGATGCGCGACGCGTCCTTCTTGTCGGAGCGGGCGTACGAGTAGTGCGGGATCACCGCCGTGATCTGGGCCGCCGATGCCCCGCGTGCCGCGTCGATCATGAGCAGGAGCTCCATCAGGTGCTCCTGGGTCGGGGGGACGAGCGGTTGGATGATGTAGACGTCGCGCTGGCGCACATTGACGAGAAGCTGCACCTGGAGGCAGTCGTTGCTGAAACGGCTGATCCGCGTCCCAGCGAGTTGTGTACCGATGTGCTCACAGATTTCTTCGGCCATCTGCTGATGGGCGGAGCCCGAGAACACGACGATGTCCTTCACGTCGGTGACCTTCCAGTCAGGGATCCTGTAGGAGTCAGAATAGTGCGTCCGTGCCCGTCGCGGGCACGTCGGGCGTCGGCGTGGGCGCATCGGCCCGTAGCAACCTACCGGACCGTAACCCATGTGCGAGAATGCCGCCATGGACGAACAGCAGCACGGCGCCGACCTTCCTCCCTGGCGGCGGACATTGGAAGACGGAGCGCCGTACTGGACGAAGAACTACCAGCCGGGCGTCCCGACTGAGATCGAGCTCCCCACGGAGTCCCTCGTCTCCCTCCTGGAGACCGCCGTTCGCGAGGGCGGCAGCCATGTGGCGACCGAGTTCTTCGGTGCCGAGATGACCTATCGGGAGCTCGGGGAAGCGGTGGCCCGCGCGGCCGAGGGGCTGCGCCAGCTGGGGGTGCACGCCGGTGACCGAGTGGCGCTCGTGCTGCCCAACTGCCCCCAGCACCTGATCGCGTTCTACGCCGTGCTGCGGCTGGGTGCGATCGTCGTCGAGCACAACCCGCTGTACACCGCTCCGGAACTCGAGCACATGTTCACCGACCACGGAGCACGGGTCGCGATCGCGATGGACACGACGATCGACAAGCTCACCCAGATGCCCACCTACGTTCGTCCGACCGCGATCGTGTCGGTGAACCTGCTGAAGGCGTTTCCCCGGGTGAAGCAGGTGCTGTTGGGCCTTCCGGTCGCCTCGCTGCGGGCGAAGCGGGCGGCCCTGACGAGCGGGACGAAGGGCACCACCAGCTGGGAGCGGCTCCTCAAGCACCGGCCGATCAGCCGTCGTCACCCCAAGCCGTCGGTGGACGACATCGCGGCCATCCAGTACACGTCGGGCACCACCGGCCGGGCCAAGGGCGCCATGCTCAGCCACTTCAACCTCTACTCCAACGCGCGGCAGGGCGAGGCCTGGATGCTCGGGGCGCAGCCCCGCAAGGAGACCAGCTACGCGGCCCTGCCGATGTTCCATTCGTTCGGGGTGACGATGCACCTGACGTTCGGCGTGCTCAAGCAGGCCCGGCAGGTGCTGTTCCCCAAGCCGGACGTCGAGATGATCGTCGCCGAGGCCAAGCGGCGTCCGCCGAGCATCTACTGCGTCGTCCCGGCGCTCTACCAGCGCACCGCGGAGCTGGCCAAGAAACGCCACATCAGCCTCGCGTCCGCTCGCTGGTGCATCTCGGGGGCGATGGCCCTGGTCGAGGACACCCGCGAGCTGTGGGAGTCGGTCTCCGGTGGCCTGCTCGTCGAGGGCTACGGCCTGACGGAGGCCTCGCCGGTGGCGCTCGGCAACCCGTTCTTCCCCTCGCGGCGTTCGGGGACGATCGGCATGCCCTTCCCATCCACGCTCATGAAGGTCGTCGACGTGGACGACCCGACCCGTGAGGTGGGCATGAACGAGCCCGGTGAGCTGCTCATCAAGGGGCCGCAGGTGTTCCAGGGCTACTGGCGCAACCCGGAGGAGACCGCTCGCACGCTGATCGACGGCTGGCTGCGCACCGGTGACGTGGTCACCGTCGACGAGGACGGGTTCACCACGATCGTCGACCGCAAGAAGGAGATCATCATCACCGGCGGGTTCAACGTGAGCCCGACCGAGGTGGAGACCGAGCTGTTGCACCACGACGACATCGCCGACGTGGCCGTCGTGGGCATGCCCACGGGCAAGGGGGACGAACGCGTGGTCGCGGCCGTGGTGCTGCACCCGGGTGCGAGTCTCAACAACGATGCCATGCGCGCGTGGGCGAAGCAGCGCCTGGCCGCCTACAAGGTGCCACGCCGTTTCGTCGAGGTGGACGATCTGCCCCGCTCGATGCTGGGCAAGGTGCTGCGCGGGCAGGTCAAGGCCCAGCTGGTCGCGCTGGCCCCCGAGGGAGGCTGGGACGGGCCCGCTCATCAGGCGGACGCCCACCAGGAGCGATGAGCCGGCGGTCCCGCTCGCGCCGTGAGCGTTCCGGCGACGAGGTTTTCCTGCCGGTTGCGACATCGGCGCGTCCCCGCACTGATCTCATGACCGACGTGGTCGTCGTCGGGAGCGATCCCGGGGCGCTCGCCGCCGCGCTGGCCTGCAGGCAGGCGGGCTGGGAGGTGCTGGTGGCCGAGCCGACGGGGCAGTTGGGCGGGCAGGCGGCCAACGGATCCGGGCGCCTGTGGCTCCCGGGTGGTTCCGCGGCCTCCGGCGGGGTGGACGACGACTATGCCACCGCCCGTGACTACTTCGACCGGGTGGTCGGCGACCCCGACGCGGCGACCAGCGCGCCGCGTCGGCACGCGTTCCTCACAGGGACGGCCGCGCTTCACGAGTGGCTGACGAGGCTGGGGGTGGAACTACGGCCGGACGGCGTCGGCGACAACTATCCGCATGTGCCGGGCGGGCTGGGCGCGGGGCGGGTCTTCGTCCCGGGCGATCACGATGCCACCGCCATCGGCATGCTGGGCGAGCGGCTGCCCGGTGGGGTCGCCCCGGAGCCGGGAGGTGTTGTCGACCGCATCGAGCAGGGGGCTCGGGCGGTGGGCGGCGCGGCACGGGGACGCCGCCTCGTGCACGGCGGCGCGGGGCTGGTGGCCGCTCTGCTGGCCGCCTGCCAGCGGCTCCAGGTGACGGTCTGGTGGGACGCGCCGGTGCAGCGCCTCATCACCGTCTCCCGCGACGAGGCGGGTGGAAACGGATCGGACGATCCCGGGGCGGTGACCGGTGAGGGAACCGGCGGCGCCGAGGTCGGCGTCGCGGGCGTGGTGATCGAGCGGGCCGGTCGTCCGGTGCGCGTGCTGGCGGGGCGTGGTGTCGTCCTGGCCCAGGGTGGCTTCGGTGCGGACGCGAGGTTGCGCCGCGAGTATCTGCCGGTGCCGTCGCGCCCGGCCTGGACGATCGGTGCGGCGGCTGACGCCGGGATCCGGCAGCTCGCCTGGGCGCAGCACCTGGGGCTGGAACTCGCCGGGCTCGGCAACGCGTGGTGGCGTCCGGCCTTGTGGATGGCCGGGGCCGGTGCGGTCGACCCGGCGGGGGCGCTGGCTGCGCCACATGGATTCGTGGTCGACGCGACGGGACGCAGATTCGCCGACGAGGCGGCTGCGGGCGTCGACTTCTGCCGTGCCCTGTTCGCGCGAGCCCGCCAGTTCGGCCCCGAGACCGTGCCCGCGTGGTTGATCGTGGACGCCGATCACCGTCGTCGCTACAGGCTGGGCGACATACAGCCCGGGCATCTGCCCCGGTCGGCTGCCCGTTCGGGTGCGGTGATCAGCGCCCGAACCCTGCCCGAGCTCGCCTGGCGCATCCATGTGGACGCGGCCGGGCTTCAGGCCACGGCCGAGCGGTTCGACATGTTCGTGGAGACGGGCAGCGACGACGACTTCGGACGCGGATCGTCGGTTGCCGACCGCGCCCGTGGCGACGCGGGGAATCGTCCCAATCCCTGCCTGGGGGCGGTCGCCAGGCCCCCGTTCCACGCCGTGAGGGTGGTCCCGGGCGACCGGGGCACGAAGGGCGGCCTGCTGACCGACGAGCATGCCCGCGTCCTGTGCGCCGGTGGGCCGGTGCCGGGGCTGTGGGCGATCGGGACCGCGGCGGCCTCGGTCACGGGAGCCGCCGATCCGGCTCCCGGCACAGGGCTGGCCGAGGCCATGGTCATGGGACGCGTGTGCGCCCGCTCGATCACCTGACGCGGACGCGGACCAGCCTGTCGCCGCCGTCGTCGGCCGTGACCACGTAGAGCGCCCCGCTCGCGCACAGGGCGATCGCGCCGGTGGCGCCCACGTTTTCGAGCGACTCGAGGGTCTCCGACTGGGCGGCGACCTCGCCGGTGAGGCGCATCGCCTGGACGCCGGCCGAGCTGGTGATTATGAGCAGCCCGCTTCCGGCCGACCATGTGTCGCCCGACAGGAACGTCGCCCCCGACACGCCGGGTGCACCGCTGGTTCCTGAGGACCACACTGCCGGGCGTGCCTGCGGCAGCGAGAGGTCGGTCATCGCGACACCGTCCGTGTCGTAGTCGGAGGTGGACGCCGAGGCCGGGTTCCACCCGTAGTTGCCGCCCGACACGATCAGGTTCACCTCGTCCTCGCGGCCGGGGCCGCGGTCGAGCGCGTAGAGGGCGTCGGTCGTCGGGTGCCAGGCGAGCCCGACCACGTCGCGGAGGCCGTAACTGTAGATGAGCTGCGAGTGCGGATCGGCACGGGTGATGAACGGGTTGTCGTCGGGTGCGCCGCGGGTCTCGACGTCGATCCGCAGGATCTTCCCGCCCAGCGAGGCCAGGCTCTGTGAGGCGGTGGGGTCGCCGCCGTCCGAGGTGCCGACGTAGAGGTAGCCGTCGGGGCCGAACGCGATCCGGCAGCCGCCGGTGGTCTCGGTGGGAGTGGGGATCCCCGTCACTATCGGCCCCTGCTGCCGGGCCCAGCGGAGCTTGCTCTCGGTCTGCAGCTGGGTGACGCGGACTCCGTCGTTGGTGCGGTGGCAGACGTAGAGGGTGTGGTCAGTGGAGAAGTCCGGGCTGACGGCGATGTCGAGCAGCGCGTTGCCGGAGTCGGGCAGGTCACCGATGTCGTGCTTCAGCGTCGAGGTGCGCCCCTGCGCGTCCAGGACGATGATGTCGTCCCCCGCGACGATCAGGGTGTCACCGGCCGGAGTGAAGGCCATGCCGGACGGCGAGTCGAGGCCGTCGAGGACGGTGTCGAGCTTCGTCGCGGGGACGGCCGTGGCCGAGACGCCGGCGGCGTTGCGCGACGTGCCCGCGAGCACGAGATCGGACGCGGACGAACAGCCGACGGCGGAGACCGCGAGTGCGATCGTGAGCGACAGTGCTCCGATCGCCCGTATCAACGAAGCTGCGGCCATGGGTAACAGTGTGGCCCACGCAGCGGGTCGCCTGCCACTGCGGGGGCCGGGGCTCCGGTACGTGAGCGACTCTCCAAGGAACGCGACGACGGTGACAGCCACAGACTCTTTGGGTATGGCTGTCACCGTCAGCGACCAGCTTTTCCATCACTGGAATGTCAGTGGGGAACGACGACTACTGGCTGAGCTTGGCGTAGTCGTCAACCCACACTTGCCCGTAGAATTGAGTGCCAGGCATTTCTGCTTGCTGGAACCTAGTGACTGCGTCCGCAGTCGGCTGCTCGAAGATCCCATCCGCCCACGATGAATTGACATCTTGAACTCCGAGGACGTACCCCTTGGCGATCAAGCGTTGCTGGATGATCTTGATCACATAGTGTTCTTCGCCGTTCGGACCCGACGATGGGCGCTCGACTCTGCTGCGCTAACTTGCTTGCGATCACCCACTTTGCGCGGATTGACGCTCAGAGGAAAAAGGAAAACCACCCCGATGTACAATGACCGATAAAAGTAGGCTACGGAGCGGCCCTTATCGTTCTCGCATTGGCTACAACCATCCTCGGGTTCGTCGTCGCCACGACCCGTTCGTCCTCAACTGCGCTTACTGATGATCAAGGAACTAGTACTTTTCCAACTGGTCGCGAGGTGGAAGACTACATCTTCGATTATCAAGGTGTTAATGATGACTATCATCGCGCCAATTGGTCGGTGGCGGACCCGACCAGCTCGGTTGTTTGCGCGGAATCTGTTTCCGGTGACGTGCTATGTTCAACGGCGTCGCCTGTCGCTTCGGAGAAGCATTGCAACTGGGGAGAACTGCCAGATGGCACCCAGACTCTTATCACTGCGACAAACGAAGTCGGGTGGTGGGCGAACGAAGGGCTCTCGATTTCTTGTACGAATCAGCCGCCTGTCGGCACATCTGATACATCCGTGCAGCTTCCATATGGATTCATGGTCCGCCACGGTGGATACACATTTACTTCGCTCCCGGAAGGCGTGTACGCACGACAAGATGAGACAGATGAATGGTTCCAGATCAATCAGGTATCCATCGATCTGCATAGATGAGAACATGCACCTATGTCACAGGCCCGAACAGGTTGTACAACCGCGGTTCCGCGCGCCAGAGGCTCTCTGAATCATCTAACTAGCCCATTCCAGACAAGTGAACCGAAAGGGGTGATCATCAGAGATTGTGGCGACTTTCATGTTGGCTCCAATTCTACGAAGGAGTAGGTAAGCTAGTTGAGGATGAAGTTGGCCAGTGTTTGGCAACTCGTCTCAATCGTGCCACACATGTTTGGGCGCGAGCGGATGGATAGCAGCTACCTAATCGCGTTTGATGGAAGAGTCACGGTTGCGAGCGCGGAGTGCCATAACAGTAGGAGTGCCACGACAATGTGTAGAGCACTGGCTGGATCGCTACCAGGTATAGAGAGATGATATGGATTGGGTGGTCGGCCGTCACGGCCGTAGTTGGCACCGATCGGTACCAACTATCGTTCCTGTTTTGAGCAGCGCGTACCGTTATCTGAGATCACTGCGGCGAACGACAATCAGCTTGGAGTTGAATCGTAACGTATGGATATAGATAGGGTCCACTACCGAACGCGCAGCGGTACCGTCAGACAGACGCGCCGGCTTTCGCGTTGGCGGGTGCCGACGCCACGGCGACGCATTTTCTGGTGGTTGGGGTGGGCCCTTTCTTGGCCGGTTGTGGTTGAGCTGGTATCCGAGGCCGGATTCGACTCTTTGCTGGAGATTCCCCCGTTGCTTGTTAGTCGCCATGTTCTTCAATTTTCGAACATGATGCTGATTTCACTCACAGCCGGTGTTATATGTTGGTTGGTGCACCTAGCTTTTTGGCTGGACGGTACGAAATTCAAGCCGGGGTTGCCGGGGTGGCTGCCTTTCGCTAAGGCGGTCTCCCTGGCTTCGGCTGCATTTGTTATGTCTATTTTGTCTGCTCTGACTGGGTTTACTATTCTAGTGGCGATGGACTCCTACACCATCTTGTCGCCTGCTAGCGATGGGGGATGTCGTGTTGTGGTGTCAGAGGGAATTGGTACGATGCCTGGGTATGCAGGGAAAGTCTTCGTAGCATCGTCAGGTCCGACCATTCTGCACGACACAGGAGGTCGTTGGAGCACTGGTGAACTTGCGTACGATCCCTTTGAGGAAGGTGCCTGGACCCTTGCTTGGAATGGGCCGACGGCTGATCTCAACATGTCAAGTGCAGAAGGTCATGTTGATAATAGAGTGATCTACGGTGCGCAACCCATTCTTTGTCCGGATTAGCGAGAGGATCAACGGTAAGGAGCTGCCAAGAAGGTGGCGTAAGTACTTTCAGCGCTTCGCCTTCAGCTTCCGTAGTGCGCCAAGGAAGTGTCATCACGATGCGCCCGCGGGTCAGTGCTCTTTGCGCCGGTTGAGAAGTTTCGCTGCCGGGGTGAAGCAACTCGGTCCAGGGTTGAGATGCCGACGCACGCGAATTGCACAACGCCGGCTATATGGAGACATAATCCGTACAAGCGACCCTAGGCATCCGCGGTGAGCGGCATGAAAAGAGGAGGACACGACTGTCCTCCTCCGTCCGGCTCAACAACGGCGCTGGCGGAGTGCCAGGGGACGCCCTACGCGGCGGACAGGCGGTTCGTGGCCAGTGGGGTACATCATTTGCGGCCCGCAGAGACTCGACCGGAGCGGAACTGGGGCACGAAGCCTCTCCCTCCGTGGGAACGGCTCCGCACCGTGGCTCTTTGGCAGGGAGGCTGACCGGCTCAGTTGATCGAGCTGGTCTCCAGCGTGACCTGCACGTGACGCGTCCCGGTCGAGCCGACGACGGTGACGGTGACGGTGTCACCGGGCTGGTACTCGAGGAGCGCCTCCGACAGCGAGGTCGGATCCGTGATCTGCGTGCCGTCCACCGCCACGATGGTGTCGCCGGAGACGATGCCGGCCTGCGCCGCGGGGCCCTCGGTCGAGACGACCGTGGCGCCCGACGTGGTCGTCGTCCCGCGTCCGCCCGGGCCGGAGTTGCGCACCTCGGAGGCGCTGATCACCGAGACACCGAGCCACGGACGCGGCCCGATCACGACGCCGTTGCCCTCATCCCCGTCGAGGACGCTGGTGACCACCGACATGGCGTGGGCGATCGGGATCACGTAGGTGGTCGATTCCTGGCCGGTCCGCGAGCTCGTGGTCTGGTTGGACGAGGCGCCCGCCGTGGTGATGCCGATCACCTCTCCGTCCGCGTCGACCGTGGGGCCGCCCGAGTCGCCGGGCACGGCGGCCGTGGAGGTGACGATCATGCCGCTGAGCGTTTCGGACGATCCGCCCGTGGAGTCGTCGACCGTCACGGTGCGGTCGGTGGCGACGATCTCACCGGCGGAGCTGGACAGGTAACCCTGCCCGTTCGCGTTGCCGATGGTGGTGACGTCCTCGCCGGTGGTCACGCCGTCCTCGTCGAGAGCCACAGTCTCGAGCCCCGAGGCATCGTCGAGCTGGAGCACCGCGACGTCCTCGGACGCGTCGAATCCCAGCACGGTGGCGTCGGAGGTGGTGCCGTCGGTGAGCGTCACCTGGACGCTGGTCGTCCCCTCGACCACGTGATAGTTCGTGAGCACGATCCCCGAGGAGTCGATGATCATGCCGGTGCCGGCACCCGTGCCCCCGGTGAGCGTCGTGTTCACGAGGACGATCGCGTCGGTGCTGACGTCGGCCGCGGCGGCGGCCGAGGAGGATGCCCCCGAGGACGAGGACGTCCCCGACGACGGTGACGACGATGCGGACGGGGTGGGCGAGGCGGTGACCACCTGGGGCAGCGCCTCGATGATGGCCGACGACCAGGTCGGCGCGGTCCATACCGCTACTTGGCCGGCGATGCCGATGACGGCGGCGGCCGCGATGAGGGCCTTGCGGAGCGGGGAGAGCCGCGGCGGCCGCGGCGAAACCGGTGTGCCGGTGGTTCCGGTAGCGGAGGTCTGGTTGGACATGTCCACAGCACACGTCCGCAGGCTGTCGGGTCGCTTGGGGAAACCTGTGGGGTCCCTGTGGATCGTGCGGCTGTCCGCATGGGTAGCTGAGTCGACGCTAAGGCGGAGCGGATTCGTAACAAATGCGAAGTGGATCTGTTACACATACGAAACGGAACGAGCCGTATCGTTACTCCATGACGACCGAGGCCTTCACCACCACTGGCTCCCGACGGGATCGCGGTGGTCGCCCGACCGATGAGGAACTCACGACACGGATTCTTGAGATCGGGGCGGACCTGTTGCACGAGCAGGGCTTCGCGGCACTGAGCGTGGGGCAGGTTGCGCGCGATGCCGGATGTGGAAAGGCTGCGATCTACCGGCGGTACCCGGGGAAGGCGGCGCTGGTGGCGGCGATCATCGAGTCGCGTGCGCGGTTGGGTGAGGCTCCCGACACCGGTTCGGTGAGGGAGGACCTGCTCGCCCACGTCCTGCAGAACCAGAGCAACCAGGAAGGCCTCGGCTTCGCCACTGGTCGCGGCATGCAGGCGATGTTTGAGCCCGAGGTGTACCCGATCCTGTGGGACTCGATCTTTCGTCTGCGTCGCGAGCGCGGCGTGGCGATCATTGCTCGCGGCGTCGCGCGGGGCGAGCTTCCGGACGACGTCGATGCGGATGTGATCCTCGACGCGCTCGCAGGGCTCACCCTGTACCGGCAGGCCGTCAAAGGCATTCGTGTCGATCGGCAGCACTTCCTGAACGTGATCGACGCGCTGCTCGTCCATCCACCACGCCTGCTGACCGGCGACATCGAGGGGGACTGAGGTGGGCGTCCCCAGCTTCCCTCCTGTTTTCCCCGTTGACGCCGAAGCCCTTCTGCCCGACCTGATTGCGCTGCGTCGTTCGTTGCACGCCGACCCAGAGATCGGCCTCCATCTGCCCCGCACTCAGCAGAAAGTGCTCGACGCCCTCGCCGGGCTCCCGCTGGAGATCACCACGGGTAGCCGCACGTCCTCCATCGTCGCAGTCCTGCGGGGCGCGGTGCCCGGGCCCGTTGTGTTGTTGCGCGGTGACATGGATGCGTTGCCGATCCAGGAGGAAACAGGCGTTGAATACGCCTCCATCAACGGTGCCATGCACGCCTGCGGCCACGACCTGCACACTGCGGGCCTTGTGGGGGCCGCACGGCTGTTGTCCGCGTGCCGGGACCGACTGCATGGCTCCGTGATCTTCATGTTCCAGCCCGGAGAGGAGGGGTACGACGGCGCGAGGATCATGCTGGACGAAGGCCTGCTCGATGCGGCAGGGGAACGCCCGAGCGCCGCGTACGCGATCCACGTCGCCCCAGGCCCGCGCGGTGTGTTCGCCACTCGTCCCGGCACCGCTACCGCCGGGTCGAATCAACTCCATGTCACCGTTACCGGTCGCGGCGGGCACGGCGCGCAACCGCACCAGACGCTCGACCCGGTGACGGTGGCCGCAGAGATCGTGCTGGCACTGCAGAGCTTCGTCACCCGTCGCTTCGACGTCTTCGACCCGGTCGTGCTCTCGGTCACGTGCCTCGACACCGGCGACGGCGCCATCAACGTCATCCCTGACCAGACGCGCCTTGCGGCCACGGTTCGCACCATGTCGGCAACATCGCTCGCTGTCTTGCAGGAGGGACTTCCCCGCCTTGTCAAGGGCATCGCCGCCGCACACGGGTTGGACGCCGAGGTCGAGTTCACCGTGATGTATCCCGCTACCCTCAACGATCCCGCCGAGACCGCGCGCACCCTCACGACCCTCCGCCAGACATTCGGTGCACAGCGGGTGCAGACCGCGCCGGCCCCCACCATGGGATCAGAAGACTTCGCGCACGTACTCGATGAGATCCCTGGCACCTTCTTCGGACTGCTGGCCTCGCCTCCCGGCATCGATCCTCGTCGCACGGAATGGAACCACTCGCCGCGGGTGGTGTTCGACGACGCAGTGCTCGCAGACCAGGCCGCAGCGCTCGCCAGCCTCGCGTTCGCCCGCACCCGCACGAGCTGAGCGCTGACCAACTCGTCCAAACGACGCATCTTTGCGTCCCTGATCGCTCTCTACCAGTTCGTACCCACGACGGAGGACCCCGATGCGTACCGACACGGCTCCCATCACCAACCGAACGTCCCAGCAACCCTGGTATCAGCCCGCGAGGTTGATCAGGATCGTCGTTGCTGCCTCGGGAATCGTCCTCGCGCTGGCAGTTTCTTCTGCGGTACGCGCAGCCACCGATGCCGGCGGGAGCGACCCGGCCAGCCTGTGGGGGCTGCTGCCCATCGGCCTGTACGCCGTCCTCGCGATCTCGGGACTGGGAATCCTCGCCTCGACCCTGGTCGCGCTGGCCGCCGCATTGGTGCTGAACCTGCCGTCGTTGCCCGAGATCGGGACCATGCTCCTGAGCTCGCTGACCAACCAGGTCACGATCATCGGACTCATCATCGTCTTGGGCGCCGGTGTCGGTGGTGTGCTACGAGAAACCGGGGTCGCCCAGATGATCGTCGCCGGAGTGCTGCGACTGGCGGGCAGTCGCGGCCCGCGGGCGGTAGCCGTAGGCGTCATGCTCGCCTGTCTCGTCCTCGTGGCAGCACTCGGAACGCTGGCCGGAGCGCTGGCGATCGCAGCTCCGCTTCTCATCCCTGTCGCTGCGCGTCTGGGGTATACACGCACCGCCACTGCGACGCTCATGTTCGTGGGTGGCTGTGCGGGTCTCGCGTTGGCCCCGTTCGCCGGCAGCAACGTCGCCATCATGGACGCGGCCGGAGTCGGCTACGGGGAGTACATCCTGTACGGGGCAGGGCCGCTGGCTTTGCTGACGCTGATCGTGGGCATGGTCTGGGTGCCGTTCGTGCAGCGCCGAAGCGTGAGCAGCGGCGACTTCTACACGGCGACCGAAGCCGCAGAGGTGCGCAGCGCGGTGACCGGCTCGACGCGAGTGGCCACCGTGGTGTTCCTCATCGTCCTGGCGACGCTCGTCGTCATTGCCGTCGTCACGGCGATCGGGATCGTCTTTCCCCTCATCGCGCTCCCGTTGCTCGCTGTCGTCACCGGGAGCGCCGCACGGACGCCGTTGCGCGCATGGCTAGCTGCGACGGGCCGAGGCATGTGGAGCATGGCAGGCACCTTCCTGCTGTTCTGGCTCTTGGCCGTGCTGTTCATCGTCATCGACCGGCTGCAACCGTTCGAAGCGGTGCTCGAGCTTCTCGGCCCCCAACTGGAAGCAAGCTCCCCGTTCGTGTTCTCCATCATCGTGGCGCTCATCGGGTGGGTAGGCGTTCCCGGTGCGACGGCGGCGCAGGTCGTGCTCATCGACAAGGTCTTCGGTCCGCTCGCCGGCCAGATCGGCGTCGGTGCCGGCTCATGGGTCGTCGTCCTGCTGTTCGCGTCGAAAGCCGACACCTACGGCCCGTTCCCGAACCCCAACATGGTGAGCACCATGGGGCTGGCGCATTCGAAGAACCTGCGCACCATGCTGCTGACCGGCTGGGTTCTGCTGGTGCCGGTCGTGGTCATGTACATGGCGATCCTGCTTTTCGAGACGAGGTAGCCGTGTTCGATCCGATCTCGACAACCACAACACGATCGAAAGGGAACCGGCATGGAGATCACTCCCGATGACCTGGCTGGAGCCGTTGCGCTGAACGATGTCATCACGCGGTATATCGCCACGCACGAAAGTGAGGTGACTGACACGCTGCACCGGGTTTCCACCGGAGAACTCGACATGGTCGAGACTCTCAGCGACACCGAGAAGGATATCGCCCGCAGGCTTTTTGCCTGGATGATCGAGGTCGGTCCCGCAAATGCCTGGGCAGTACTCGGGGCAGCGGCCACAGCAGCGGCATCGTTGCTGGTGGACGACGAGGGACACGGCGTGAGTCCCGCGTTCCTCGTCGAGGCCGCGCTTCGAGCGGCCCGCGACGCCTACATGGCGCTGGACCCGGAGTTCGGTACGCGTCCCCCGTTCTCCGACATCGAGGGGATCCTCCGCGAAGCCTCGGAGGGGTACGAGCGTCATGGCCTGCTTGGGCTCGCGCTCATCATGTTGAGCTACATCTTCTACGAGAGTTTTCATTACCCCCAGCCGGAAACCGGTGTCTACGACATTGCGGACAACACCTTCGACAAGGTGAAGTGGGTATACCGCTACTGGTACAACCAGCTCGAGGTCGCCGAGCGCGGCTCCGGCCTGGAGGCCTTCTTCCGGGCGCAGATTCTGGGGAATCCCTTCGGTATCGACGACAGTGCAATCGGTCCAGTTCAGCGGCTGTCACTCTCCTGCGCAGGGGATCTTCTCGCAGTCGACAGGTTGACAGAGGCCAACACCGCGCACCTGTTCGATGACATCGTCGACTTCTACAGCTCGGCAGACATCGTCAGTGCGAACCTCGAGTCCACCGTCTACGAAGGAGCGATTCCTGGCCGCGATGAAGATCCTGGGAAGCCCTACCGGATGAACACCTCGCGGGCAATGTTCGACAAGTTCCGCGACGAGGCCGGCATCAACTACTTCAGCACGGCCACCAATCATGCAAACGACTGGGGCACCGAGGGACTTCTCGGCACATTGGACGTGCTCCGGGAATCGGGCGCTTACCACTCCGGCACTGCGGACAGCGAGGAACAGCAGGAGGGGGTCGTCGTCGTGGAGCAGAACGGCATCAAAGTCGCCCTGTTGTCATACACGTTCGATCTGAACGGTCGCGCGGTGCCGGCAGACATGCCCTATCTGGTCAACGAGGTGCGCTTCAACGACGTGAACCCCGCCCCGGACTACTCGCTCATCCGGCGACAGATCACTGCCGCACGAGACAAAGGCGCGGAGTTCATCGTCGCGTACTGCCATTGGGGGTGGGAGTTCGAGATGTACCCCCACGTCAACATCACCGAGGCAGCGCACGACATCGTCGCGCTTGGCGTCGACGTCATTCTTGGCAACCATCCGCACGTCAGCCAGCCCGCACAGGTCATCGAGCGCGGATCAGGCCAGCCGAACGCCCTGGTGTTCTACGCTTTCGGTGATTTTGTGAGCTATCACCCGCAGAGCCGCAACTCCAAGCTCGCCTACGCGGTGAAGTTCGACATCGCCAAGGTTCAGACAGCATCGCGCACATACGTCTCCTGGGATCACCTGGAGGCGCTGCCGATGTACATCGTGAACGCACATCTCGGTGGCGATTCCTACGACTGCCGGATCGTCAAGTTCGAGAGCGTCCTGGCAGACCCCGATGATTACGGTCTCACCGATTGGGAGAAGTCGGAACTGCCTCACCTCCGTGACGTGGTGTGGGATCAGATCCTCTCGCCGTTGTCTCATATCCCCGCTGGTGGCTGGTCCGACTGATGCCGGGACACGCGCGGAGCGCTCGTGCACGATCTGGGTACCCCCGACTCAGCCCTCGGCCTGGGGCAGGGCCATCAGCCGAACCGCCTGGGCGGCGTAGCTCTGCTCGTCGAAGTTGCTGACCAGTCTGCGTTGCGAGACGAAGCCGAGGGTCAGGCCGATCAGGAGCTGGCTGTAGCCCTGCACCCGCCCGTGGGGGACGCCGTTCGCCATCGCCCAGGCCAGCATCGTCTCCTCGACGGAGTCGCGCAGCCGCCCGACCTCGTCGCGCAGCTGCTGGCCCAGGTCGTCGTCGGTGGCGGCGCCGGCACCCAGGGCGATCAGCAGGTCGCCGAGCTCGGGGGCGTCGGTGAGCGCGGTCATGGCGTAGGAGAGCAGGTCCGAGGGGGACGCCGGCCGGTCGCGATACTCCGCCAACGCGGCCATCGGCCAGGCCATGGCCTCGCGGGCGACCTCGACCACGATGGCGTTCTTGCTCGGGAAGTGGTGGTAGATCGCCCCCGCGGACGTCCCCGACGCGGCGATGAGGTCCGAGATCGAGGTTCCCTGGACGCCGCTGGCCCGGATGAGCTGTGCTGCGGCATCGACGATGGCCTGGCGGCTACTCGCTTTCACAGTCACCGGCCCATCGTAGGCGTCAACCACCGGCTCGGTTACGGCGGGGACGATTGTCGGGTACCGTTGAGCATGAAACAGAACGATCGTTCTGGCGCTGCCGGATGAGTGGAGCGGACGACATGGACAGTTCACTTTCCCTCGGTTTGGACGTCGGGTCCACCACGGTCAAGGCCGTGGTCACGCGAGGCGATCGGATCCTGTTCAGCGACTACCGCCGTCACAACGCCGATGTTCGCGGTGAGTTGGCCAAACTTCTGCGCGACGTGCAGGCCGAGTTTCCCGACGACGTGGTGCGCGTCGCCATGACCGGGTCGGGCGGGCTCGGGGTGGCGAAGATCATGGGCGTCCAGTTCGTCCAGGAGGTCATCGCGTCCACCGCCGCGATCGAGCGGCTCAACCCCGACGTCGACGTGATCATCGAGCTGGGCGGCGAGGACGCCAAGATCACCTACCTGCACCCCGTGCCCGAGCAGCGCATGAACGGCACGTGTGCGGGCGGCACGGGTGCCTTCATCGACCAGATGGCGACCCTGCTCAAGGTGGACGCGTCCGGGCTGAACGAGCTGGCGTCCCGTTACGAGAACCTGTACCCGATCGCGTCACGATGCGGCGTCTTCGCGAAGACCGACGTGCAGCCCCTGCTCAACCAGGGTGCGGCGCACTCGGACATCGCCGCGTCGGTGTTCCAGGCGGTAGCCACCCAAACCGTCGCCGGACTGGCCTGCGGGCACCCGATCCGTGGCACCGTCATCTTCCTCGGCGGCCCGCTCCACTTCTTGCCGGAATTGCGCGCGGCCTTCCAGCGAGTGCTCGGTGACAACGTCGGACGCTACGTCACCCCCGACAACGGCCAGCTGTACGTCGCCCTCGGCGCGGCGTTCGGCGCTCAGGGGCCGGCGCTCAGCCTGCCCCACCTGGCCGGCGAACTGGAGGCGGCCAACCAGGTCGTCATGACCACCCACACCATGCGTCCCCTGTTCGCCGACGAGGACGAGCGCACCGAGTTCGAGGATCGCCACGCGGCCGATCAGGTGCCCCAGGGCACGCTCGACGGAGCCTTCGGGCCGCTGTGGCTGGGCATCGACGCGGGATCGACCACCATCAAATCGGTGCTGCTGGACGCCTCCGGCACGATCGTCGCCTCGACGTACGGATCCAACGAGGGCGATCCGGTCGCGGCGGCCGTCGGCATCGCCCGGCAGGTGATCGGCGCGCTGCCCGAGGGCGCCTTCATCGGCCGCACCTGCGTCACCGGCTACGGGGAAGACCTGATCAAGGCCGCGCTCCACGCCGACGAGGGCGAGGTCGAGACCATGGCCCACTTCCGGGCGGCCGCGCAGGTGTGCCCGGGAGTCACCAGCGTCATCGATATCGGCGGGCAGGACATGAAGTTCCTCAAGATCAGGGGCGGGGCCGTCGACTCCATCTCGGTCAACGAGGCGTGCTCGTCGGGCTGCGGCAGCTTCCTGCAGACCTTCGCCGAGACCATGGGCACCGATGTGCGGGCCTTCGCGCAGGTGGGGCTCACCTCGGCCGCGCCGGTCGACCTCGGCAGCCGCTGCACGGTCTTCATGAACTCGTCGGTCAAACAGGCCCAGAAGGAGGGCGCCTCGATCGCCGACATCTCGGCGGGCCTGTCGTACTCGGTGGTGCGCAACGCGCTGTACAAGGTGATGAAGCTGCGGGACTCCGGCGACCTCGGTGACCGGGTGGTCGTCCAGGGCGGAACCTTCCTGAACGACGCGGTGTTGCGTGCCTTCGAGCTGCAGACCGGCGTACAGGTCGTCCGGCCGAACATCGCGGGCCTCATGGGCGCCTACGGGGCGGCGCTCATCGCGAAGGCACACTACGAGCCCGGCGCGGTGAGCGCGGTGATGGAGCGCAACCTCGACGGGTTCGAGGTCACGAGTTCCCAGCGCACCTGCCAGCTGTGCCAGAACCACTGCAAGCTGACGATCACGAACTTCGACGACGGCTCGCGTCACGTGTCGGGCAACCGGTGCGAGCGCGGCGCCTCGCTGGACGTCCGGCCCAAGAAGTCCGAGGTGCCGAACCTCTACGACTACAAGTACAAGCGGATCTTCGGCTACCGCCGCCTGAAGGACTCCGACGCCACCCGCGGCGAGATCGGCATCCCCCGCGCGCTCGGCATGTACGAGGACTACCCGCTGTGGTTCACGATCCTGACCAAGCTCGGCTTCAAGGTGGTCGTCTCGGGACGGAGTTCACACGAACTGTTCGCCAGCGGCATGGAGTCGATCCCCTCCGAGAACGTGTGCTACCCGGCCAAACTCGCGCACGGCCACGTCGAATGGCTGCTCGACAAGGGAATAAAGACCATCTTCATGCCGTGCGTCAACTACGAGCTGAAACAGTTCGACGACGCCAACAACAACTACAACTGCCCGATCGTGGCCTTCTACCCGCAGGTGCTGGAGAAGAACCTCGACCGTCTGCACGCCGACGGTGTGCGCTTCCTCGACCCGTTCCTCAACCTCGACAACCGGCACAAGCTGCCCTCCCGTCTCGTCGAGGTCTTCGCAGACTGGGGCGTGACGCTGGACGAGGCCACCGCTGCCGCACAGGAGGGTTACGCCGAACTCGACCGGGTGCACACCGACATCCGCGCCGAGGGCGATCGGGCGCTGCAGTACATGCGTGAGCGCGGCATGCGCGGCATCGTGCTGGCCGGCCGCCCGTACCACATCGACCCCGAGATCAACCACGGCATCCCCGAGGTCATCGCGTCGCTGGGCATGGTCGTCCTCTCGGAGGACGCGCTGACGGCCGGCATGACCACCTCCACCGTGGCCCGGCCGCTGCGGGTGCTCGACCAGTGGACCTACCACACCCGCCTGTACGAGGCCGCCGGCCAGGTGGCCACGCAGCCCGACCTCAACATCGTCCAGTTGAACTCGTTCGGCTGCGGCGTCGATGCGATCACCACCGATCAGGTGCAGGAGATCTGCGAGCGGGCCGGCGACGTGTACACCGTGCTGAAGATCGACGAGGTGTCGAACCTGGGCGCGGCACGCATCAGGCTGCGTTCGCTGCAGGCCGCCACGAAGGAGCGGCGCGCACCGCTCGCCTCCGCCGAGATCGACACCAGCCAGGACGTGCCGGTGTTCGGCGTCGCCGAACGCGACTCGCACACCGTCTACGTGCCCCAGATGTCACCGATCCACTTCCGCATGGCCGAGCCCGTGTTCAAGTACGCGGGGCTCAACGTCGAGGTGCTGGAGCACGCGTCGCGCGAGGACGTCGAGTGCGGCCTGAAGTATGTGCACAACGACGCCTGTTACCCGGCGATCATGGTGATCGGCCAGCTCATCAACAAGTTCGTCTCCGGTGGGGCCGACCCCGACGCCTCGACCGTCGCCATCACCCAGACCGGTGGCATGTGCCGCGCGACGAACTACGTGGGCCTGTTGCGCAAAGGCCTGCGGGACGCGGGCTACCCGCAGGTGCCGGTGCTCGCCGTGAGTGCGCAGGGCATCGAGCAGAACCCCGGCTTCAAGCTGTCCGCGGGCCTCGCGCACCGTGCCATCCAGGGCCTCGTCCTGGGTGATCTGCTGCAGATCGTGCTGCTGCGCGTCCGGCCGTACGAGCGCGACGAGGGCGCCGCGATGCGCCTCTACCGGAAGTGGGACGCGATCACTCGCGAGTACTTCGACAACGGCGGATGGTCGCCGACGCTGAACCGCCGCGTCGGGTTCGCCTGGATGTGCCGCACCATCGTGAAGGAGTTCGACGAACTGCCCCTGCTCGACATCGGCCGCAAGCCGCGCGTGGGCGTCGTGGGCGAGATCCTCGTGAAGTTCCAGCCGGACGCCAACAACGACGCCGTGCGCGTGATCGAGGACGAGGGCTGTGAAGCCGTGCTGCCCGGGCTCACCGCGTTCTTCCTCCAGGGCATGTACACCGCCGACTACAAATGGGACACCTTCGGTATGGGTTCCCGCAAGGGCCGCATGGGCCAGCGGCTCGGGGTGTGGATGATCGAACAGTACGAGCGTCCGATGCGCCGCGCGCTGGCCGCGTGCGGCGGCAAGTTCGATGTGCCGCACCCGATCACGGATCTGGCCGAGAAGGCCCAGCAGGTGATCTCGCTCGGCACGCAGGCGGGCGAGGGTTGGCTGTTGGTGGGCGAGATGGTCGAACTGATCGAGCACGGGACCCCCAACATCATCTGCGCGCAGCCGTTCGCGTGCCTGCCGAACCACGTGGTGGGCCGCGGCATGTTCAAGGAACTGCGCCGCCAGTTCCCGGCCGCCAACGTCGTGTCGATCGACTACGACCCGGGCGCCTCCGAGGTCAACCAGCTCAACCGCATCAAGCTGATGGTGGCCACTGCGCACAAGGTGGCCGGGACGAAGAGCCAGCTGGCCCAGTGGACCGATGCCGACGAGTTCGGCCCGGACGCGCCGGCCGGCGGGGGCATATCCGCCGGGTCGGTTCCGCTGGGTATGCCCGCGGTCTAGGGCTCCCTCATCCGCAGGACTTCTGCCACTTCGTGCCGCCGGGGCTGTAGGCGACGAAGACGTAGTCACGTGGCAGGGAGGCCGAGACGAACCGGGTGTCGCCGGTTGTACCCCGTATCAGGTAGGCGGTGCTGCTGCCCGCGACGGGGGTGGCGACCGATCGCTGGAAGGTGACCGAGCGTCCGGCCAGGTTGGTGGGGCATACGTAGTCGGCCAGGTCGACCGTGGCTTCCCAGGGAACCGACCACTGGCTGGTCGAGGTCACCGTGATGCGGAGTGCCACCCACCACTCGGTGCTCCCGGGCTCGACCTCGACCTGGACGTCGAAGGAGTCGGGGTCCACAGGGGGAACGGGCACGTTCTGGACGCAGTACCCCACCGCGCCGAGGCTCTGCCCGGGGGCGAGCACGTCGTTGTTCCCGGCGACGCCGGCGATGGTCCACAGGTGGGTGGTGGCGTCGTAGCTCGTGGTGACGAAGTTCCAGGCGCTGGAGAACGCTCCGGGCTTGGTTGGGTCGAGTCCCCACATGGGTGGCAGCGAGGTGTCGAAGGTCAGCGACCAGGCGACGGGTTCGTCGCTGGTGTTGACGAGGGTGAAGGTGTGACAGAAGGACAGCTGGTTGGTGTCGTTCGTCTTGTCCTTGGGATAGGCGTAGACGAGGCGCTGGTCGAGCCCGATGGGGTCGAGGGCGCTCGACGGCACCCGCGTGCCCGGGTCGTCGGCGTCGATGGTGCCGTCGACGATCGAGAGTGCCTGATCCGGTGCCGCTCCGTCATATGGGGTGCCGAGGTGTTGGGGAGACGAGAGCATGACGCTGAACCGAGCCACGGTGTCCTCCCTCGGCCAGCCGGCGGGATCGTCACCCTGTCTGGGGTCGATCAGGATGGTGGGGAAGGACGCCCCGGTTGCGGAGCGGGTCGTCGTCACCCGCACCGGCGCATCGGAGTCGTCCGAGATCGTGCCGGTGAACTGGTAGGCGACGTCGGCGTCGGTGTCGTACAGGGCGACCGAGACCTCTTGGCCGATCAGCTCGCCGGCGGTCGCGCCCGAGGTGACGTCGACGAACAGTTCGCTGACGTACGACTGCCCCGACACCTGCTCGGTGTCGAACCCGGCCTGCAGGGTGCGCCCTGTGTCGAGGACCGTGCCCGAGTAGCTGGCGAGGGTTCCGCTGACCGGTCCGACTCTGCTGGTAAGGGTCGTGGCGACACCGGTACCCGTGACGGCGACCGCCACTGTGGTCGCCTCCCCGAGGGGGAATGCAGGGCACTCGTCCCCGACGACGCCCTCATCGACACGAACGGCTCCCGCGGCGGCCTGCTCCTCGGAGACCGGGATCACGAACTCGCACACCGGGTCGGAGTCGATGTCGGCCTCCAGGGCGACCCTCACCGTGTCGCCCGCCGCGAACGACTGGCCGGGATCCGGGGTCAGGGCGAGCCCCGACAGCATCCAGTCGGAGCCCACGGGCCGGGCGTCCCACTCCAATTGCACGCCGGTCAGCAGTCGTGTCACCGCGTCCGCCGATCCGAGACCGGCGGTCGTCAGCCCGCCCAGGGTCGTCGCATAGGCGGGGGAGATGCCGAAGGTGAGCAGCGCGATCGCGGTCAGCGCTGCGGTCAGGTATTCCCCCACGGTGCGGCGAGCGATCGGGCGGGCGCACCGTGGGGATCCTCCCGCGGTCATGGCGTGGCCGGAACGTCGGGCTCCCCGTCCTCCTGCGGGGGCCAGAGGAGCACGATGACCGCCGCCCCGCACACCACTGCGAGGAACCAGGGCAGCAGCCCCGGGCCGAGAAGCCTGCCCGCAGATGGCACGCGCAGCACGGCCCGGCCGAGGACGTCGTCCGCGCCGAACCGCCATTCGTCGGCGCTCGAATTGTTGTCGCCCTTGGTCGTGTACACCTCGGTCCCGGAGGAAGCATCCACCGAGACCACGCGGTGGATTACCCGGCCCCCGGCGCCGGGCTGCCCCTCCGGCACCTTGTACGACACCACGTCACCGACGTGGTACGAGGGTGCGCGGACGGTGACCACCAGGTCACCGGTGCGGTAGGTCGGTTCCATGGAATGGCCGTACACCGCGGTCAACCCGGTCAGCCCACCCCAGGTGGCGGGCCACAATGCCAGGACGACGAACACGAGCGCGACGGCGCGTGCGACCGACCCGATCCTGCGGGACTTCGCTCTCGAACGGGATCGCACGGATGACGGCAGCGCGGTGCTGCCCGCGGACAGGGTCTTCGAGCGGAGCTCGCCCACGGGCGGGATCATCCCCGCCACGTGTCAGGGGCGGTCGATGACGACGTCAGTGTAGGAGCCGCCGTTGATGACCAGCGAAACCCCGTACACCTGCTGCGCGAGGACCTGCTCGTCCGGTGCGACGCTCCACGTCGTGCCGCCGTCGTCGCTCTGGTATTCGCCGAGTGAGGTGCCGGCGTCGTCCTTGAGCGTCAGTTGCACCTCGGCCTCGGAGCCGATGGTCTCGTCCGCGTCGATGGGTTCGATGTGCACACCTGTGACGGCGTAGGCTCCCTCGCCGCCGTTCGTGGTGGCCTCGTAGCCCGTCGTCCACGACACGGCGATGCCGTTCTCGACCTGCGCCTGGACGCTGTTCGAGTTCGCGCCCAAGTCGCTCGTCCGAAGCCCGCCCAACGTGGCCGCTGATGCGCCCACTGCCGCTGCGATCGTCAGTCCCGCGGCCACCGCGACGAACTTCTTCTTGCCGTTCTTCCCCACTGCCGTTCCCCCTGAGATGTTCTTCCGGTGAAGGCCGCTTTCCCGTGCGGCCTGTGGCGCGCGTCCGAAGAATCAGGACGCGATGAACTCAGGGCGAAAATGGGGTGACGTCCCCCCAAGACGCCGCGGGTTATCGTAGCCGGGCCTATCCGGCGATCCAAATCTGAGCGCAGAAAACCGGACGGATTCTCGTGGCTGGAGGTCCGACCCAAACAATCTAATTGAAGCAAAAACTATTTGTCAAGAGACGGCTTCCCCGAACCGCAGGGGCCGTCGCGAGACCGGGCATGTGGACGCCGCGCGGTCACGGCGTCCACATGCCTTGACGAGAGTTACTTCACGTCGTCGTCGACCCAGTCGAAGGTGCGGGTCACAGCCTTCTTCCACAGGCGGTACTGCCGGTCGACTTCGTCTTGCGGCAGCTGTGGCGTCCAGCGATGGCCCTCCTGCCAGTTCGCGATGACGTCCTCCTCGCCCTGCCAGAACCCGACCGCGATCCCGGCTGCGTAGGCGGCCCCCAGCGCGGTGGTCTCGGCCACCACGGGCGCCACGACGTCCACACCGAGGATGTCGGCCTGGAACTGCATCAGCGTCTCGTTGTGCGTCATGCCGCCGTCGACGCGCAGTTCGGCCAGGTTCACCCCCGAGTCGGCATTCATGGCGTCGAGCACCTCCCTGGTCTGGAAGGCTGTGGCCTCGAGGACGGCCCGGGCGATGTGTCCCCGGTTGTTGTACCGGGTGAGCCCGACGATGGCGCCGCGGGCGTCATCGCGCCAGTAGGGAGCGAACAGCCCCGAGAAGGCCGGGACGAAGTACACCCCGCCGTTGTCCTCGACGGTCGCCGCGAGTTCCTCGATCTCGGGCGCCGACTCGATCATCTTCAGGTTGTCGCGCAACCACTGGACGAGCGACCCGGTCACCGCGATCGACCCTTCGAGCGCGTACTTGGTCGGCTGGTCGCCGATCTTGTAGCACACGGTGGTCAGCAGGCCGTTCTCGGAGAACACCGGTTCGTCGCCCGTGTTCATCAGCATGAAGCAGCCGGTGCCGTAGGTGTTCTTCGCCATGCCCCGCTGGAAACACGCCTGGCCGAACGTCGCGGCCTGCTGGTCACCGAGGATGCCGGCGATCGGGGTGTCGATCAGCAGCCCCTCCTTGCGGCCGTGACCGTAGACCTCGGAGGACGACCGGATCTCGGGCAGCATCGACGTCGGGATCCCGAAGTCGGCGCAGATGTCCTCGCGCCACTGCAGGGTGCGCACGTCCATGAGCATGGTGCGTGAGGCATTGGTGACGTCGGTGATGTGCACGCCGCCGTTGGTGCCGCCGGTCAGGTTCCACAGCACCCAGGTGTCCATGTTCCCGAAGTACAGGTCGCCGCGCTCGGCCCGCTCACGGGCCCCCGGTACGTTGTCGAGAATCCACTTGACCTTCGGGCCGGAGAAATAGGTGGAAAGCCCCAGCCCGCAGATGTCGCGGTAGCGATCCATTCCCTTGTCGCCGGCCAGCTCGCGGATGATCTGAGAGGTGCGGGTGTCCTGCCAGACGATGGCGTTGTAGACCGGCTCGCCGGTGTTCTTGTCCCAGACGACGGCCGTCTCCCGCTGGTTGGTGATGCCGACCGCGGCCAGTTGGTGACGGTTGATCTCGGCATCGGCGAGTGCCAGCCCGACGACCGCACGCACCGAGTCCCAGATATCGATCGGATTGTGCTCGACCCATCCGGGATTCGGGAAGATCTGGGGGAATTCCTGCTGCCCGATACCGACGATTTTCCCCGAATGGTCGAAGACGATGGCCCGGGACGACGTGGTCCCCTGGTCGATGGCCAACACATACGTGTTCTCAGTCATTGTGCTCCTTTCGCGTCCTTGCCGGAAACTGTGATGTTATGCCGTAGCTGTGGAACTGACGGTGCGTCGAATCCACGGGATCAGACCGCCTGCATTCCCAGGGCGTAGACCACGACGACGGCCAGAATCGCGCCGACGATCGGGGCGAAGACGGGAATCCAGGCGTAGCCCCAGTCCGAGGTTCCCTTGCCCTTGATGGGCAGGATGGCGTGCGCGATGCGCGGGCCCAGGTCTCGGGCGGGGTTGATGGCGTATCCGGTCGGCCCGCCGAGCGAGGCGCCGATCACGACGATGATGAGTGCGACGGCGAGCGGCCCGACCTGTGCGGGGGTTCCACCGGCGACGAGGACGAAGGCGATCAGGACGAAGGTGGCGATGACCTCAGTAATGAAGTTCCATGCGTAGGAGCGAACCTCGGGGGCCGTCGAGAAGATCCCGAGCTTCAGGCCGGGATCGACGTCCTCACTGGAGTCGAACTGCTTCTTGAAGGCGAGGAACGCCAGGATCGCGCCCAGGATGGCGCCGGCGAACTGCGCGACGATGTACAAGGTGACATTCCCGAAAGTGACGGGGATACCACCCGAGCCCACGACCGCGCCGTTGAGGGTCACATTCGGATCGTAGATGTGTGCGACGACCTTCGCGATCGTCACGGCGGGATTGAGGTGCCCACCGGTCTTCCACGCGGCGTAGACGCCCATGTAGACCGCGAGGCCCCATCCGATGGTGATCATCAACCAACCACCGCCGCGGCCCTTGGACTTCGCGAGGTTGTTGGTGGCGCAGACCCCGGCGCCGAGGAGGATCAGGACCAGCGTCCCGAGGAACTCGGAGGCGAATATGTCCCATCCTGTCGGATTCGCCGGAATCGTCACCTCGAGCGGAAGAAGCAACGGCATCATTGTGTTTCACCTTTCTGTGACGCGACATTGCGTAGCCGAGACCACAACGTCTCGTGTCAATATGTTTTCAGGCTCCTATGAAACTGGTCGTATGCGGCCGCCTTTTCGTCTCGGCCGGTACTCGGCGTCGTCCTCCACCACCAATGCATTCATCGGCTGCATTGCCGACCTCGAAGGTGCTGACGGGTCATCGGCTTGCCTGACCGTCCGATCGGGGACTCTGGTGGCTCATCCGAATCCAGGGTGTAGTCGGGGTCTGAATCCGCCGGCCTCGAGGAGCGATCTGGCGATGTAGTTGGTGAGGTTGCGGAAGCCGAGGGCGGAGCCGCGTAGGTGTTCGAGTCGGCCGTTCATGGCCTCGGTAGGCCCATTCGAGGTGCCGGGGCGGTCGAAGTAGGCCAGGACGTCGGCAGCGCGTCGGTTGAGAGTACGGCCCAGGGTCCGCAGCTCGGTCAGCGTGGCCGGGACTCCCTGTGCGAGGGAGGCGATCAGGTGGGTCATGAGGTCTCGTCCCCGGGTCCGGTCGGGTTCGCGGTAGGCGGTGACCATGCGCTGGTAGACGGCCCAGGTGGCCTCGACCTCGACGTGGTCGTCCCCGGTGAACAGCCGATCGAGCCGTTGCTTCTGCTTGTCGGTGAGCAGGTCGGCGCCGGTGTGCAGGGTGCGGCGGGCGGTGTAGAGCGGGTCGCCCTTGCGGCCGCGGTGGCCACGGGTGTGCTGCTGGACGCGGCGGCGGCACTCATCGAGCGCGTCACCGGCCAGGCGGACGACGTGGAAGGGATCCATGACCGCGACCGCGTCGGGCAGTTCCTCGGTGGTGGCGGTCTTGAAGCCGGAGAAGCCGTCCATAGCGACGACCTCGACGCCGTCTCGCCAGGCCTGGGGGCGTTCGGCGAGCCAGGTCTTGAACGTCTGCTTGGAGCGTCCCTCGACCATGTCGAGCAGCCGCGAGGGCCCGGTCCCGTCCCGGACGCCGGTGAGGTCGATGATGACGGTGACGTACTTGTCCCCGCGGCGGGTGTGGCGCCACACGTGTTCGTCCACGCCGACGGCCGTGACGCCGTCGAAGCGGGTCGGGTCGTCGATCAGGACGCGGCTTCCTTCGGCCAGGACCGCGGTGTTGGCGGTGTTCCACGAGACACCGAGCCCTTCTGCGACGCGGGCGACGGTGAGGTGCTGGACGACGATGCCCTCCAGGGCCCAGCGCAGGCCCCGGCGGGAGAGCTTGGCCCGCGGCTCGGCCGCGGCGGTGGTGTCCTGGCGCCACACGTGCCCGCATCCGGTGCACCGGTAGCGGCGCACCGTGACCTCCAGCGTGGTGGGGCGCCACCCCAGCGGCTCGTGCGCGAGCTCGCGGGTGACGGTGTCGCGTGGCGTGCCCTCGCAGCCGCACCGACGGCACCACCCGTCGGGCTCGACGACCCGGCAGGCCAGGACCGCCCGGTCGGGCTCGAGGCGCTGCCCGACGACCTGAAGGCCGAGCTCGTCGAGGCGGGCGAATGTGGTCAGGTCAGGGCGAGCGAAGGTAGCGTCGGGCACGTCGAGGTCTTCCGGATGGGTGGCGTGAGAACCTCCATCTTCGGAAGACCTCGACCCCTATCCGGTGACCGACGCGCCGCCCCGCACTACACCCTCAACTGCGAAGAGCCACTCTGGTGGATCCGCGTGAATGCCGATTCGTGATCCCCGGCCTCACCGTCAGATTTCGGCGATGATCCCGGGCGGGCTGTGATTCGGCGTCCTCGATGTTGTGTGGTTCCCCTGCGATCCACCCCGTTCTTTTTGTATTCATTCTGCTTTGCGCTGCCGGCGGTTCGGCAGAAATCCACCCCATTGTCCTGTCCGCCCAGTTTGGCTCATCGTGAATGCCTGTGCCACTCTGTGAGCGAACGTGCAGAGGGGTGGTGAGACAATGAACGATCGTTACGAGGAGATGTATCAGGCCGCGGCGCGGTACTACATCAACGGAGAGACGATGGAGTCGATCGCCCGTCACTTCGGTGTGTCGCGTTCGTTTGTCTCGCGGCTCCTGAAGGAGGCGCGAGAGTCGGGCCTGGTGCGCATCACCCTGGCCGACGACCTCGGCTCCCAGTCACCGCTGGCGTCCGCGATCGCCGACGCCTTCGGGGTACGCGTCCATCTCGTCCCGGTGCGCGAGAGCGCGAACGCGACCGTCCGGTTCGACCAGGTCGCCCGTCTGGCGGCCCAGCTGTTCACCGAGGCCGCCGACGACCGGCAGTTGATCGGCGTGGCGTGGGGCGTCACCTTGACGCATGTGGTCAGGCATCTGGGCAAGCGTCCGCTGGTCGGTTCCACGGTCGTGCAGATGAACGGCGGGGTCAGCCAGTCCAGCTCGGAGCTCCCGTACGTGGGCGGGATCCTGCAGGCCGTCGGCGACGCCTTCGACTCCCGGGTCGTGCTCTTCCCCGTGCCGGCCTTCTTCGACCATGCGGTGACCAAGGAACTGATGTGGCGGGAGCGCTCGGTGCGCAACGTGCTCCGGCTCCAGTCCAGGATCGATCTGGCCATCTTCGGCGTCGGCTCCTTCCACGGGAAGGTGCTCTCCCACGTGTACAGCGGCGGCTACCTGAACGGCGAGGACATGATGCGCCTCGCCGCCGACGGGGTGGTGGGGGACGTGTGCACGGTTCTGCTGCGTGAGGACGGCTCGTACGCCGACATCGAGGACAACGCGCGCGCGACCGGGCTCTCCCCGGGCGAGCTGGCGAACATTCCGCGCCGCATCTGCGTGGTCGCCGATCCCCCGCGAGCCCCGGCCATCGTGGGTGCGCTCCGCGCGGGCACCGCCACGGATCTGGTGATCGACGACGTGACGGCCCGGGCTGTCGTGGAGCGCGCCGGTCTCTGACCCGCTGCGGCGAATTCCCTTGTCGTCGCGCCTGATTCCCCTTTTTCGGACTGTGTCGTTTTTTCATCCCCGGGCCGATGGGATGCACGTTTGCATGAATGTGCCCTTTTGCGGCTGTCCTCCAGGGTCCCCTCGCTACCCTGATCGCGAGGCTCTCTTCCGCAGGAGCCCCTGGGGCAGCGAAGCTCGGGGAGCCCGGGAATTGGAGGATTCGTGGTACGCACATTGACAGCCGACGTCGTGGTCGTCGGGGGTGGCTCGACCGGCGTGGGGGTCGTCCGGGATGTCGCGATGCGTGGCTTCTCGGCGGTCCTCGTCGAGCGCGCCGACCTGGCCCAGGGCACCTCGGGCCGGTTCCATGGCCTTCTCCACTCCGGCGGGCGGTACGTGGTCAGCGACCCGGAGTCGGCCAGGGAGTGCGCCGAGGAAAGCGCCATCGTCGCGCGGATCCACGCGGATGCGGTCGAGCGGACGGGGGGATACTTCGTCACCGGGCCGGACGACGATCCGGGGTTCGCCGACCGGTTCCTGGCCGGCGCGGCGGCCTCGGGGGTTCCGGCGCGCGAGATCGGTGTGGCGGAGGCGCTGCGGACCGAGCCGCGGCTGAACCCGAAGATCCAGCGAGCGATCGAGGTGCACGACGGGACGGTGGACGGGTGGCAGCTCGTGTGGGGCGCCGCCAACTCGGCGAAGGCCCACGGGGCACAGATCCTGACCTACCACCGCGTCACGCGGATCGAGAGCCGCGAGGGCCGGGTGGCCACCGTGGTGTGCACAGATCGCAAGAAGGACGAAGAGGTCCGGATCGAGTGCGGCTTCGTCCTCAACTGCGCCGGTCCGTGGGCCGGCCAGGTGGCCGCCGCCGCCGGATGCCAGCCCGTGGAGGTCGTGCCCGGCCGCGGCATCATGATCGCGATGAACCACCGCCTGGTCAACCGGGTGATCAACCGTTGTATCTACCCGGACGACGGCGACATCCTCGTGCCCGTCCACACGGTCAGCATCATCGGGACGACCGACGTCAGGGCCGACGACCCGGATCGCCTCGCGATCCCGCGTGACGAGGTCCGCAGGATGCTGGACGCGGGGGAGATCCTGATACCGGGGTTCCGGCAGGCCAGGGCGCTCCACGCCTGGGCGGGGGCTCGTCCGCTCATCAAGGACACGCGGGTGTCGGCGTCCGACACCCGGCACATGAGCCGTGGCATGGCGGTCATCGACCACAGCGAGCGTGACGGTATAGGGGGTCTGCTGACCATCGGTGGCGGCAAGCTCACCACCTATCGGCTGATGGCCGAGCACATCGTCGACGAGATGTGCCGCCAGCTCGGCGAGTCGCGTCCCTGCACGACTGCGTCCGAGGCCGTGCCCGGCTCGGAGGGGGGACGGAACTATGCCGTCACCCACCGCCTGGGCGACCGTGAGGCCGACCGGCTGGACGACCAGATCCTGTGCGAGTGCGAACTCGTCAGCCGGTCGATGTTCGAGCGTGCGCTGAACGAGCAGCCCACCGGCAGCCTGGACGATCTGCGGCGCCAGCTCCGCGTCGGCATGGGGCCTTGCCAAGGAGGTTTCTGCTCGGTGCGGGCAGCCGGCGTGGCGGTGGACGGCGGCCACGTCGACGCCACGAGGGGCAGCGAGTTGCTGGGGGGATTCCTGAAGAACCGCTGGATCGGGCTGTGGCCGATCCTCTACGGGGATCAGGTGCGGCAGACCGCCCTGGACAACTGGATCCTCCGGGGGACGCTGGACGTCGACCACCTACCCGGGGCCGAGGCCGGGGCGGAGGTGGCGGCATGACCCGGGTGGTTGTGATCGGAGCCGGGATCGCGGGCCTGACGACCTGCCTCCGGCTGGCCGCGGCAGGTGCACAAGTGACTCTGCTGACCAAGGGCATCGGCGGGCTGCAGCTCTCGCAGGGCACCGTCGACATCTTCGGTTATGCTCCCCACCGAGTGGGCTGTCCGCTGGAGGCGGTGGGCGACGTCGCTCGTGACAAGCCGGATCATCCCTATGCGGTGATAGGTGCCGAGGCGGTTCGGACCGGAGCGGAGTTTCTGCGCGACGCCGTGGGCCCCGACCTGCTGACCGGTGATGTCGGGTCCAACCACCAACTGCCCACGGCGGTCGGGGCGGTGCGGCCGACGTGCCTCGCCCAGCCCAGCATGATCGCCGGCGAGTGCCGGGACGGTGCCCGGTTCACCATCGTCGGCCTGCGCCAGTTGAAGGACTTCCCGGCCGCGTTGATCGCGGGCAACCTGGCCCGCACGGTGCTGGACGGCGGAGGCCGGATGTCGGCGCGCCATGTCGTCGTGGACTTCCCTGCGCGCGACGGGGAGGCCGACTCGTCCGGGCTGGTGTACGCCCGGGCGTTCGACGACGAGGGCTTCCGAGGCCGCTTCGCCGAACTCGTGGCGTCGCTGGTCACAGACGGGGAGGTCGTCGGCCTGCCCGCCGTCCTCGGGCTGAACGATCGCAGTGCCTGGCGCGACCTGGCCGACCGGATCGGGCACCCGGTGTTCGAGATACCGCTGCCCCCGCCGTCGGTGCCCGGGATGCGCCTCAACGAGACGCTCACCGCCGCCGTCAAGGCCGCGAGGGTGAGGGTCGTGCTGGGAAGCCGCGTGACGGGCGTCGACGCGGAGCCGGGCCGGGTGCGCGCGGTCTCGATCGCGGCGGCCGGGGGACCCCGGAAGTTCGCGGCCGACGCGTTCGTCCTGGCCGCAGGAGGATTCGAATCGGGCGGCCTCGTGCTCGACTCGTACGGCAGGGTGTCGGAGACGATCTTCGGCCTGCCGCTGGCGGGCTTGCCCGAGGCACCGGACGAACTCGTCGTCGGCGAGTTCTGGGGCGCCGAGCAGCCGTTGTTCGCGGTCGGCGTCCGGGTCGACGAACGTATGCGTCCCCTGGGCGCCGACGCGACCCCGGTGTACGCGAACCTTCACGCGGCGGGTGGGGTGCTCGCAGGGGCACAGCGGTGGAGCGAGAAGTCGGGCGAGGGCATAGCCCTGGGCAGCGCGGTGCGCGCCGCCGATGCGATCGTGGAGGAGTCGGAGTGAACGGGATGGAGTTCGCGGGTCATGAGCTCGCCCGTGCGAGCCTCGACCACTGTGTGAAGTGCACGGTCTGCGAGACCCAGTGCCCGGTGGCGGCGGTGACGCCGCTGTTCTCAGGGCCCAAGTTCGTCGGGCCGCAGGCCGAGCGGTACCGCAACGGGGAGTCGGTCGACCATTCCCTCGACTATTGCTCCAGCTGTGGGATCTGCACACTGTCGTGCCCTCAGGGGGTGCAGATCGCCGAACTGAACTCGCAGGCCAGGGCGGTCATGAAGGCCGATCACATGCCGGTGAGGGATCGGCTCATCGGCCAGACCACGCTGATGGGCAAGGTGATGACTCCCTTCGCGCCGATCGCCAACGCCGCCCTCGGCAACAAGCCGATCCGCACGGTGGTGGAGAAGGTGGTCGGGGTACATCGCGATGCCCCGATGCCTCCGGCCCAGCACCAGTCGTTCGAGGGATGGCTGAAGAAGCGAACGGCGCCGACGGCCAAGCCGACTCGTGGCCCTCTCGTGTTCTTCCACGGCTGCGCGGGCGGTTACTTCGAGGTCGAGACCTCCAAACGGGCCGTCGAGGTGCTGGAGTACCTCGGGTACGAGGTGATCGTCCCGAAGCAGGGTTGCTGTGGGCTCGCCCAGCAGTCCAACGGCCTGTTCGACTCCGCCACCGCCTCGGTGCTGAAGCTCTGCGACCAGTTGAGGTCGGCCGGGCAGGGGCTCACGATCATCTCGGCCTCGGGCTCGTGCACCGGGATGCTCAAGCACGAGGCGCACGAGATCATGGGTGTGACCGACGACCGGCTCGCCGACGTCGCGGTGCGCACCCGCGACATCATGGAGTTCCTGCTGGAACTGCACGAGGCCGGGGAACTGCCCACCGACTTCCGGCGTATCGACATGACGGTGCCCTACCACGCCCCCTGCCAGTTGAAGAGCCAGGGGATCGGGATGCCCGCGATCGAGGTGCTGCGGCTGATCCCCGGGCTCACGGTGGTCGAGTCGGGACGGGCGTGCTGCGGCATCGCCGGCACCTACGGGCTCAAGAAGGAGAAGTACGAGGTCGCCCAGGCCGTCGGCCGCCCCCTGTTCGACATGGTGCGGCAGACCAATCCCGAGTTCGCCCTGTGCGACACCGAGACCTGCCGCTGGCAGATCCGCAAGGGGACCGGTGCCCAGGTCGAGCATCCGATCTGGATGGTGCACAAGGCCTACGGGCTGTCGGACTGACGCACGCCCCTTGAGCTTGTCGAAAGAGGACGCTCCTTGAGCTTGTCGAAAGGAACGTCTGGTGTCCCTTCGACAGGCTCAGGGATCGATGTCGGTTGTCGGGGAGCCTGCGGGCGCGACGCTCCTTGAGCTTGTCGAAAGGTGTTTCTGGTGTCCCTTCGACGGGCTCAGGGATCGATGTCGGTTGTCGGGGAGCCTGCGGGCGTGACGTCCCTTGAGCTTGTCGAAAGAGGACGTCTGGTGTCCCTTCGACAGGCTCAGGGACCGAGGTTGGCTGTCGGGAGAGGCCTCAGATGCGTGACGTTCCTTGAGCTTGTCGAAAGGTGTTTCTGGTGTCCCTTCGACGGGCTCAGGGATCGAGGTTGGTTGTCGGAGGGGGCTTCGGGTGTGGACGCTCCTTGAGCTTGTCGAAAGGAGCATCAGGCTCAGCGACCGGGGTCAGCCGACGGCGTACAAGAGTCACCGCGCCGGGCCACCAAGATATAGTTGAAACATGAACAACTTATCGAGCACGGCGACCACCGACTGGGCCGGGGATCCGCAGAACGCGTCCGTCGACGGCGAGTTCGTCCGCGACGTGCACTACATCGCGGACCGCATCGTCGCCTCGGTGCCCGCGGGCAGTGCCCCCGTGGCGATGCCCGGGACGCGGGGTCGCGTGGGCGAGATGCTGTGGCCTGTCGAGGCCGGGCGCTACCGGCTGATGGCCGCCCGCGCCTGTCCGTGGGCGCACAGGGCGGTCATCGTCCGGCGCCTCATGGGTCTTGAGGACGCGATCTCGCTGAGCCTCGCCGCGCCCACCCACGACGTCCGGTCGTGGAACTACATCGGGGCATACCCGGGCGACGTCGACCCGGTGCTGGGCATCGTCCGCCTGCAGGACGCCTACTTCGCGCGTGTGCCCGGATACCCGCGCGGGATCACCGTGCCCGCGATCGCCGAGGTGTCGTCCGGGAAGGTGGTCACCAACGACTACAACCAGATGACCATCGACCTCGCCCGCCAGTGGGGTGCCCTCCGGCGTCCCGGCGCCCCCGACCTCTACCCGGACGATCTCGTCGACCAGATCGAGTCGATCAACGAGGTGGTCTACGACAAGATCAACAACGGTGTCTACAAGTGCGGCTTCGCGGCTTCCCAGGGCGCCTACGAACGGGCTTACCGCGAACTGTGGGACGCCCTCGACTGGGTCACCGACATCCTGTCGAAGCGCCGCTACCTGGTGGGCGACCACATCACGCTCGCCGACATCCGCTTGTTCACCACACTCGTGCGGTTCGACGCCGTCTACCACGGCCACTTCAAGGCCAACCGGAGCAAGATCAGCGAGATCCCCGTGCTGTGGGGCTACCTGCGTGACCTCTTCCAGACCCCGGGGTTCGGCGACACCGTCGACTTCACCCAGATCAAACAGCACTACTACATCGTGCACAAGGAGGTGAACCCCACGCAGATCGTCCCGCTCGGGCCGGATCTGTCGGGTCTCCTCACTCCCCACGGACGCGAGGTGCTCGGCGGCACGCCGTTCGGTGACGGCACCGCGCCGCGGCCCGTCCCGGTCGCCGAGCGGCCGAACGCTGGCAGCAACCCGCTGTTCCCCGCCTGATCGCCCGCCCGGCGGCGTCCCGGCCGTACGCTGGGATGCATGTCGGTCACCTCGGAGGAATCGCGTCCCGAGACGTTCCGGCTTGCGAACCGTGCCGGTGGGGTGGCGGTCGCGCTCCTGGCGACGGCGCTGGCGATCGTGTGCGCGGTCCTCGTGCCCGTGCAGGCCAGTGAGGCGGACGCGTTCCCCTGGTGGCTGGCGGCGCTCGCCGTCCTGGTCCTGCTGGCAGCGATCCTCGCCTGGGTCGCCGTTGGCCGTCCTCCGCGTCTCGTCGTGACCGGTGAGGGCCTGGTCCTGCGGCGCCGTGCCCGGAGGCTAGTCCGGATCCCCTGGGACGAGGTGTCGTCCGTCGAGGTGCTGGATCGTCCCGACGGGGTCTGGCTGGGCTGGCGCCCTGTCGGCAAGCCCCGGCGGGGCTGGGGGCGACCCAACTCTCTCGGCTTCCACGGCGCGATGCTGGGACGCGTCGTCGGCGCGAGTTCGCTGGTGGACTCGCTGCTGGAACACGATGCCCCCGACGTCCGCAGCAATGCGCGCAAGCGCCCGTTGGGACGCTGACGCCGTCCGCGAGAACGTGTGTCGGGGTGAGGTCATTTCGACAGGCTCAATGAGCGTTGATGGTGGTGAGGTCATTTCGACGGGCTCAATGAGCGTTGGTGGTGGTGGGCTCAATGAGCGTTGGTGGTGCGGCTGGACGCCGATTGAGCTTGTCCTCACGCTGGTTGAGCTTGTCGAAACCAGTCGCTCACCCCAGCGGCAGGACGAAGCGCCATTCCGGCAGGCCGTGGGGCGCGTACGGCGGGGAGTCGAGCCGCTGCCAGCCCCAGCGCCGATAGTGCCGGATGGCGGACGAGTTCGCGGCCAGCACCCACAGGTTGGCCTCATGACAACCGCGTTCCCGCAGGTCGTCGAGCATGCGGTCGTGCAGGGCGCGCCCGACGCCGCGGTGCTGGGCGTCCGGGTGCACGTACAGCTTCTGGATCCAGCCGTTGCCGCCCGCGTCCACGAACGTGGAGACGGTGCCCGCCGGACGACCGGCCAGCCTCGCCAGGTAGGCGCGCGCGTCCCTCGTGGCGAGCACCGTCCGCCATTCGCCGCGCAGGGTGTCGTCGTCCGGGAACGGCGTGGTGAACAGGCCTTGATAGGCCTTCAGCATCGCCTCGCGATGCGGGACGATGAGCGCCTCGACGTCGTCGGTCAGGTCGATGCTCACCTCGGCAGGCATCAGAACTCCACCTCCGCCAACGACGCCGTGTGATACGGCGCGACCGGCTCCTGCCCGTTGCGGCACAGCTGGACGACCACGAGCCCCGCCGCCACGCCCCCGGCCACGTCGGTGACCGGGTTGTCGCCGATCATCAGCGTCTCGGAGGGCGGGACGCCGAGCCCCTGGCAGGCAGCCAGGAATGCCCGCGGATCGGGCTTGTGCGCGGGCAGGTCGCCGGTCGCGAACAGGCGAACCCGCGGATCGGCCAGGCCGAGGCTCTCGAGCTTGCGCGACTGGTAGTCGGTCTCCCCGTTGGTGAGGACGCCCACGTGCCGCCCGGAGTCGACGGCGCGCTCCAGGGCGTCCCTCGCGTCCGGGAACGGACGCCACGACGACTCGTAGATCGCCCGCAACTCGTCGAAGGCCGCGATCGCCCGGTCGTACGGCCAGTCACGGGCACCGGGAAGGAACTCACGGACCCGCTGGGCCCGCTGTTCGGTGAGGTCGAGCTCGCCACGGGTGTAGCGCCCGAACCAGGTCACCTCCAACTGTTCCCAGCGCTCGGCGGTCTCGCGCGGGGCCAGCTCCCAGCCGGACATCCCGCTCGTCCACTCGAGGACCGCGGCGTCGCGCGTGGACGCGTAGTCGCTGAGGGTGTCGTCCAGGTCGAACAGCACGCCGGCGATGCCCGGTGGAACGTGGAACACCATGCCGGTCGCTACTTGTTGCCCTCCGCCTCCTGCGCGTCCGAGGGCGTCACCTCGACCTTGGGCGGGTACAGGATCGCCCGTGCCACGTTGTGGTACCCATAGCCGTCGAGCAGCGTCGCGGCGTCCTCATCGCTGAGGCTGTACGCATGGGCGAGCATGCGTACCTGTTCGGTGTAGAAGGCGTGCAACTTGCTGACGCCGGTGAGGAAGTCCAGCCGATCCGCCATCTCTGCTCCTGTCTGCAACGGGTCGCGGTCAACTCTAGGTGATGGGCGGCCGAACCGACGACCTCTCCGCCCGCGGGCGCGGGGTGGGTAGGCTCGGCCCATGGGCGTCAACAGCTTGCGGGCGCATCCGTTCCGGGCGCAGTGGAACCACAACACGCGCTATTACCCCACGGTCGCCGAGGCCGTCGAGGGACGCGAGGTGGTGCTCGACGCCGGCTGCGGCGACGGGACGCTCGCGCGTCACCTCGCGTCCCGCGGCCACACGGTGATCGGCGTCGATCGCGAGGCCTCCGTGCTGCCGCCGGACACGGCCGGAACCCACTTCATCCTCGCGGACGTGACGAACCTGCCCTTCCCGGACGACTCCTTCGACGCGGTCGTCAGCGTCATGATGCTGCACCACACGCGCATCGACCTGGCCCTGGTGGAGATGCGCCGCGTACTCAAACCCGGTGGCCTGCTCGTCGACGTCGGGAGCGCCCGGGACAAGGGGATCGGCGACCTCGCCCGTTCGGCTCTCGACGTCCCGGGCGATCTGCTCGCCAAGCGGGTGACCACACCCTGGGACCCCGGCACGCCGACAGTGGACCCCGTCCTCGGGTGGACGCAGACCCGCGACACGATGGCACGCATGCTCCCCGGGCTGCAGTGGCGGCGCGTACCCGGATGGCGATACGTCGCGACCTGGCAGCGCCCTGTTTGAGCTTGTGTTGTCCAAATAGAGGGGCCGATGTGCCCGTGGGCCCCTCCCCCGATAGATTGGCCACCATGAGGATTGGTGTTCCACGTGAATCCCTCCCCGGAGAGAACCGTGTAGCTGCGACGCCAGTGACGGTGCCGCAACTTGTGAAGCTCGGCTACGAGGTTGTGGTCGAGGCTGGCGCCGGCCTTCGTGCGGCGTATCCGGACGAAGGGTATGTGCAAGCCGGAGCCACGATCGGCTCGTATGCAGATGTCTGGTTCTCCGACATCGTGCTGGCGGTGAACGAGCCCAGCGTGAACGAGCTGGAGACGATGCGTCCGGGCTCGACCCTGATCACGTTCCTGCACCCGCGGCAGAACGAGGCGCTCGTCGAGGCCCTGCAGAAGCAGGGGGTCACGGGCATGTCCATGGACATGGTGCCGCGCATCTCGCGGGCCCAGTCGATGGACGCGCTGAGTTCGATGGCCAACATCTCGGGCTATCGCGGGGTCGTCGAGGCGTCCTATTCGTTCGGGCGCACGTTCGGCGGTCAGGTGACCGCGGCGGGCAAGATCCCCCCGGCGAAGGTCTTCGTCATCGGCACCGGTGTCGCGGGCCTCGCGGCGCTCGGCGCCGCCAGCGCCCGGGGAGCCGAGGTCTACGCCACCGACGTGCGGCCCGAGACGGCCGAGCAGGTCGAGTCGATGGGCGGCACCTTCCTGAAGGTGCGCACCGGGGCGGACGACCAGGGTGTCAGCTCCGACGGCTACGCCAAGGAGACCTCGGACGACTACAACGTGCGCGCCGCCGAGCTCTACATGGAGCAGGCCCGCAAGGTGGACATCATCATCACCACGGCGGCCATTCCCGGCAAGCCGTCGCCGAAGCTGATCACCGCCGAGATGGTCGCCGCCATGAGGCCCGGCAGCGTGATCGTCGATCTCGCGGCCCTGGGCGGTGGCAACTGCGAGCTGACCAGGCCCGGCGAGAAGTACGTGACCGACGGCGGTGTGACGATCATCGGCTACACCGACCTCGCGAGCCGGCTGCCCGGTGTGGCGAGCCAGCTCTACGGAACCAACCTGGTCAACCTGCTGAAGCTCGCGACCCCGGAGAAGGACGGCAACCTCGTCGTCGACTTCTCCGACGAGGTCATCCGCAACATGACGGTGACCCGCAACGGCGAGATAACCTTCCCGCCGCCTCCGATCCAGGTGTCGGCGGCCCCCAAGCCGTTGCCCGACAAGGAGGAGGCGCCCCGGGGCGTCGTCGCCGAGGTGAAGACCCCGCGTCCGTGGTGGGTGGCCTTCAGCGTCGTCGGGGTGCTCGCGGTGGCCCTGATCGTCCTGCTCACCCTCGCCCCCAGCTCCTTCGTCTCACTGTTCGGAGTGTTCGCGCTGGCCCTGGTCGTCGGGTACTACGTGGTGTGGAACGTCACCGCGGCCCTGCACACACCGCTCATGAGCGTGACGAACGCGGTCAGCGGCATCATCGTGGTCGGCGCGATCAGCCAGCTCGGCAGTGACAGCTGGGCGATCAAGATCATCGCCATGATCGCGGTGCTGATCGCCAGCATCAACATCTTCGGTGGATTCACCGTCACCCAGCGCATGCTCAAGATGTTCAGGAAGGCGTGATCCACCATGCTCGCCAACTTCGTCCAGGCAACCTACATCGTCGCCGGTCTGCTGTTCATCCTGGCGCTGGCCGGTTTGGCCAAGTTCGAGACCTCCAAGCGCGGCAACGCCTTCGGCATCCTCGGCATGTTCCTCGCGGTCGTCGCCACGTGCGTGGCCGCATGGGCGCCCGAGAGCTGGCGCGGTGACAACTGGCACTCGGCGATGCCGAGCTTCGTCGGCATCGCCGGTGTGGCGCCCGCGATCATGCTCGTCGTCGCCATGGTGATCGGTGCCGTGATCGGTGTCTACAAGGCCACCAGGGTCGAGATGACCGGCATGCCGCAGTTGATCGCCCAGCTGCACAGCTTCGTCGGCCTCGCCGCCGTGCTCATCGGGTTCAACGTGTTCATCGAGACCAAGCGTGAGCTGGCGTCGGGTTCGGTGTCCGATCTCGGTTTCCACCTCGCGGAGGTCTGGATCGGCATCTTCATCGGCGCGGTCACCTTCACCGGGTCGATCGTGGCCTGGGGCAAGCTGTCGGAGCGCATCCCCTCCAAGCCGCTGACCCTGCCGGGCCGCAACCTGATCAACCTTGTCAGCATCGTGGGCATCATCGCCTGCGGCATCTGGTTCCAGTCGTCGCAGAGCTGGATCCCGCTGATCCTCCTCACGCTGCTCAGCCTGTTCCTCGGGTTCCATCTCGTCGCGGCCATCGGCGGCGCCGACATGCCCGTCGTCATCTCGATGCTGAACAGCTACTCGGGCTTCGCCGCCGCCTTCAGCGGCTTCAGCCTCGGCATGAACGTGCTGATCATCACCGGTGCGCTCGTGGGCGCGTCCGGTGCGATCCTGTCGTACATCATGTGCAAGGCCATGAACCGCTCGTTCATCTCGGTCATCCTCGGTGGGTTCGGGACGCAGGCGACCACCACCGCGGCCGGCCCCCAGGGAGAGATCCAGGAGGTCAAGGCCGACGAGCTCGCCTCCTGGCTTGCGGACGCCCGCTCGGTGATGATCACCCCGGGCTACGGCATGGCCGTCGCGCAGGCGCAGTACCCGGTGGCGCAGCTCACCAAACGGCTGACGGACGCCGGCATCGAGGTGCGTTTCGCGATCCACCCGGTTGCCGGGCGCCTGCCCGGTCACATGAACGTGCTGCTCGCCGAGGCCCACGTGCCCTACGACATCGTCTACGAGATGGACGAGGTGAACGACGAGTTCGACCAGACCGACGTCGTCCTCGTGATCGGTGCGAACGACACCGTCAACCCGACCGCCATGGAGCCGGGGACGCCGATCTCGGGCATGCCGGTGCTCCACGTGTGGGAGGCCAAGAAGGTCGTCGTGTTCAAGCGGTCGATGAAGCCCGGCTACGCGGGCGTCGAGAACCCGCTGTTCTTCTACGACAACACCTACATGCTGTTCGGGGACGCCAAGGCGTCGGTGGAGGCCATCAACTCCGCGCTCCCGGCTGCCGACCAGCACAAGGCGCTCACCGCCTGAGGTTCATCGCCCGGGCCACGACCGGGACGCGGACGGACGCCGGCAACGGTGGCCGAGGGTCCGCGTCCCGGTCGTTCCATGTCCGGCACCGTTTACCCTGACCCGCGGGTGCAGGGACGAATCAGGGCCATGACCCGCGTTTGGTGAAGCCGCGGGTGCCTAGCGTGATGCCATGAGCAACGCCCCCGAATCATCGCGCCGCGTCATCTCGACCCACAGCCTGTCCAAGACGTTCTCTCACACGGGCACCCAGCAGAACGTCCTCGATCGCCTCGACCTGGACATCCGGGAGGGCGACTTCACCGTCATCATGGGCCCCTCGGGGGCCGGCAAGTCGACGTTACTGTACGCCTTGTCGGGCATGGACCGGCCCACCCTCGGCACGGTCGAGTTCGACGGGACCGACATCTCCGACTACAGCGAGGATCGGCTGGCACGGTTCCGCCGCTCCCATTGCGGGTTCGTGTTCCAGCAGGTGTATCTGCTGGACGCCATGAGCGTCATGGACAACGTCATGGCCGTCGGTCTTCTGGTCAGCCACGACCGGGGCGGCGTCCGCCGGCGCGCCGAGGAACTGTTCGAGATGGTCGGCCTGTCGCAGGCCCAGACGCGCAAGTCGGCCACCATGCTGTCGGGCGGTGAGGCCCAGCGCGCGGCCATCGTCCGTGGGTTGATCAACGCCCCGGACGTGCTGTTCGCCGACGAGCCCACCGGCCAGCTGAACAGCGAGACCTCCACACGGGTGCTCGACCTGCTCAGCCAGGTCAATGCCGCGGGGCAGACCATCGTGATGGTCACCCACGACGTGCGATCCGCCGCCCGTGGCAACCGCATTCTTTATCTGCGCGACGGGCACGTCCAGGGCGAACTGGACCTGGGGCGCGATGATCCCGGCTGGTCCCACAGGCAGCAGCGGCTCGCCGGGTTCCTCGACGAGCTGGGCTGGTGAGTCGCATGCAGGCCCTGGCGATTCTCGTCGCCCGCAACGTGCGGCACCGCAGGGGACAGGCGCTGGCGATGCTGCTGCTGGCGGCCGTGGCAGCTGTGCCGCTGAACCTCGGCATCATCATGGCGACCGGCTATCCCCGTCTCATCGAGGACTCTCTGACCTCGGTCAATGCCTCCGACTTCATGGCGCTGGTGCCGGACGACGACGCCGCCGGCCGCTTCGTCGAGCAGCTCCGAGCCGATTCCGACATCACCGAGCTGGAGGCGGACACCGTGCTGGCCGGGCCGGTGGACACCACCTTCGGTGGGGAGCGCGCGTCCGTGCTGGCGCTCGTGTTCGACTCCGACGCTCGTCCGCGGCTCGACGGCTGGCACACGATCTCGCAGACCAGCGACCCCCTCGACCACCCGATCCTGGCCCCTGCCATCTACGGCGCCGGCGGCGGTTACTCGCTGGGCCAGCAGATCGACTTCTCGTCCCCGGCGGGCGACTTGAGCTTCCAGGTGCAGGGATTCGCGGAACTGCCGACGATGGGGGTGCCGAACATGGGTGCCGTCGGCTTCGGGGTGCCGGGTGAGCAGTTCGACGACCTGCTGCGGGAGCCGGGCCCGTTGTCCACGATGCTCCTGGTGAAGGCACGCACCATCGATTCCGGGGACGCGACGCAGGTCCTGGCCGACAACCTGGCCGAGTACAACAACGCGCATCCCGGGGCCACCGTCACCCCGGCCTGGGACGTGAGCCGCGACCTGCTCGCCGAGGGCGTCCTGCTGGGAGCCAACATCTTCGCGGCGGCCCTGGTCGCGTTCGCCGTCATCATCGTGGTGGTGGCCCTGGTGGTCATCAGGTTCCTCACCGTCAACGCGATCGACGGCGAGCTGCGGCAACTGGGCGTCCTTCGGGCGACCGGGTTCACCACCGGGCAGGTGATCACCACGCTGGTGGCGACCTCGGCGGCGAGCGCTGCTGCCGGATCGGTGGTCGGGGTCGGCCTGTCGTATGCGGTGCTGCCCACGCTGGCCGATTCGCTGAGCGACCAGACAGGCCTGCTGTGGCAGCCCGGGTTCAGCGTCGTCGGCTTCCTGGCGACGGTCGTCTTGCTGACGGGAGCGGTGCTGGTGATGTCGGCCGTCGCGGCACTCCGGGTGCGGCGGATGGGAACCCTGACCGCCCTGCGGGGCGGCGAGGTGGCTCGCGGCTCCGGACATCATCCGTTGCCGCTGGCGATCACTCCCGGGCCGCTCAACTGGCTCCTCGGTGCGAAGCAGGCACTGGTGAGGTTGCCGCAGACGCTTCTGGTGGGTGCCACGATGCTGGTCGTCACGGCCATGTCGGTGATCGCGGTCAGCCTCTCGGTGAACATCCTGGGTGATCCGGCGGCATTCACCCGCATGATGGTCGGCGACATGCCCGACGCCCAGGTCGTCACGCCGGACGCGGAGGCCGCCGACCGCGTCCGGGACGAGGCGGCCGCGCTGCCCGGCGTGGAGCAGGCATTCATGTCCGAGCTGACCGGCCTGAGCGTCAACAACATCAACACGTCGGTCTACGTGGCCGACGACTTCGGACGACTGCGCTACGACGCCACCTACGAGGGCCGGATGCCCAGCCGGGACGACGAGGTGGTCCTGGGTTCGGTGCTGGCAGACCAGTTGGGCGTCAGCACCGGCGACGAGGTCGCCCTGACGGTCTCGGAGCACACGGCGACCTACCTGGTCACGGGCGAGACCTCGAGCGGCCGCGGGATGGGACGCAGCCTCGACCTCACCGTCGACGCGATGCGCCGGCTCGACCCCGGCTACCAGGCCGACACCGTCTCGTTGCAGGTGAGCGATCCGGCACAGATACCGGACCTGCTGGATCGCCTCAGCGCGGCGTCCCCCGATGACGTGGTCTCGACGGAGAACGTGGTGACCAGCCTGTCGACCCAGCTGTCGGGATACCAGTCGATGATCGCCGCGATGTCGGTCATCATCCTGGCCTTCATGGGTGTCGTGGTGGTGCTCGTGGTGGCACTGGTGGTCTCGACGCTGATCGTGCACTGCCGGCGCCGGTACGGGACGCTGAAGGCCCTGGGGTTCACCAGCGCCGACCTGGCCGCCCAGACGGCGATGACCCAGCTGCCGGCGGTGCTGATCGGCTCCCTGCTGGGCGGCGCGGCCGGGATGGCATTGCAGAACCCGGTGATGATCGCGCTGCTGAGCGGCCTGGGCATCAAGAAGGCCGGTTTCTGGCTTCCTTGGACGTATCCGCTCGGGTTGGCGGTGGTCGTGACGGTGCTCGCCGCGCTGGTGTGCTGGCTGGATTCGCTGTCGCTGCGCAGGATCAGTGCCTATGCACTGGTCACCGAATGAACGGGGCCGGCGATCCCGCCGTGTCCCACGGGCTCGGGCGCTGGCTCAGTCGAGTGGCGTCCCGGCCCAACTGGCGGCACGCCAGGTGTCGTCCACCCGGTCGAGGACGACGACATCGGTGTTGCCGAGCGGCGGCAGCCCGGCGCCGCCCGGCCGCACGTTGACCGCGCGCGCCGAGATCCACACGCCCATGGCCGCGGCGTGGCTCACCACCGCGACCAGGCGGCGTCGGGTCGACACGATCTCGTCGATCGCGGCGTCGTAGCGTCCCAGGAACGTGGGGGCGTCCTCGCCCCCGTCGAGCTTCGCCAGCGGATCGGTGATCCACGTGCGGAGCATGGACATGTAGGCGGTCCAGTCCGTGGCGCCCTCCTGATCACCCCCGGGGATCTCCCGAAGCCCGGCGAGGGCCGTGACGGGCAGGCCCAGGCGCTCGGCGAGCGGGGTCGCGGTCTGCACCGCACGAGTGATGTCGGAGGCGAACACCGCCTCGATCGGATCCGATCCGAGGCGTTCGGCGAGACGATCCGCCTGATCGAAGCCGACCGCGTTCAGCGAGGGTCCGGGGTATGCCCCGTCGAGGATGTGGTTGACGTTGTTGTCCGTCAGCCCGTGTCGGATCATCAGCAGGCGCACGTCGCTCATAGTAGACGGTCCCTGAGCCTGTCGAAGGGTCGTTTCGACAGGCTCAACGGTCGGTCCCTGAGCCTGTCGAAGGGCGTTTCGACAGGCTCAACGGTCGGTCCCTGAGCTTGTCGAAGGGTCGTTTCGACAGGCTCAACGGGCGTTTCGACAGGCTCAACGGGCGTTTCGACGGGCTCAACGGGCGTTTCGACGGGCTCAACGGGCATCTCGGCTAACGTCCCCTGAGCTTGTCGAAGGGCGTTTCGACGGGCTCAACGGGCGTTTCGACAGGCTCAACGGGCGTCTTATCCTGCCTATTTGACCGCGCCCGCGGTCAGGCCGCGCACGAAGTAGCGCTGCATCACCAGGAACACCACGACCGGGATGACCATCGAGATGAAGGCCCCCGCCGACAACAGGTACCAGGCCGAGCCGCGGCTGCCGGACAGCTGCGAGATGTACACGGTCAGCGGCGCCACGCGGGCACTGCCACCCAGGAAGACCATCGAGACGAGCAGGTCGTTCCACGTCCACAGGAACTGGAAGATCCCGTAGGACGCGATGGCCGGCGTGGCCAGCGGCAGGACGATGCGAAGGAAGACCTGCACCGGGTTCGCGCCGTCGATGGTCGCCGCCTCGATCAGGGCCGGCGGCAGCTCTCGGATGGAGTTGAACATCATGAACACCGCGAGCGGCAGGCCGAAGATCGTGTGCGAGATCCACACCGTCCAGTAGGTGCCGTCGATGCCGATGGCCCCGTACATCTGCATGAGCGGGACGAGCGTCACCTGCAGTGGGACGATCTGCAGCGCGAACACGGCGACGAACAGCCACTGGCGCCCGGGGAACTGCAGCCAGGCGAACCCGTACGCTGCCAGCGCGGCGATCGCCAGGGGGAACAGCGTGCTCGGGATCGTGATCACCAGCGAGTTCACGAAGAAGTCGAGCATGGACGACGACCCGCTGCCCGACAGTGCCTGGGCGTAGTTGTCCAGCGTGAAGTCGGGGTTGGCGAACACCGTCCACCAGCCGCTCGTGGAGATGTCGCGCTGCGGCCGGAACGAGGTGATCAACAGGCCGATCGTGGGCACCGTCCACACCGTCGCGATGAGAATCGCGACCACGGTGGCCAGCGGTGAACTGGTCGTACGGGTCGCGGCCCCGTTCCCTCGGCGTCGGCGGGCGCCGGACGACAGCTCCGGGGCTCGTCCGCCGGCCTCGACGACAGGCACCATCGCACTCATGTCAGTACGCCTCCCTCAGCTGTTTGACGTTGTAGATGATGATCGGCGACACGAGGACGAAGAGCAGGACGGCCAGTGCCGATCCCAGCCCGGGCTGGTTCTGTGTGAAGCTGGCCGAGTAGAAGTCGTTCGCCACCACCGACGTCCCGAAGTTGCCTCCGGTCATCGTCCGGACGATGTCGAAGACCTTCAGCGCGGCGATCGCGATGGTGGTGAGCACCATCACCAGGGTGCTGCGGATGCTCGGCAGCGTGATGAACCGGAACAGCGACCAGCCGCTGGCGCCGTCGATCTTCGCGGCCTCGATGATCTCGTCCGGGATGGCCTTGATCGCCGCCGACAGCACAGTCATGGCGAAGCCCGCCTGGATCCAGATCATGACGATGATGAGGAACAGGTTGTTCCACGGCCCGTTGACGAGGAACTGCTGGGTCTCGAATCCCAATGACTTGAGCACCTGGTTGAGAAGGCCGATCTGGGGTGCGAGGGTCGGCTTGTACTCGTAGACGAACTTCCAGATCACCGATGCGCCGACCATCGAGATGGCCATGGGCAGGAAGATCAGGGTCTTCGCGAAGGCCTCGATCGGCGTGCGGTCGACGATGATCGCGTACAGCAGGCCGATCGCGATCGCGAGCAGTGGAACCAGCAGCACCCAGATCGCCGTGTTGCCGATGGACTGGCGCAGGTCGTCGCGGGTGAAGATCGTCGCGAAGTTCGTGAACGAGAGCGCTCCGCTGCCGCTCGCACCGCGGAGCGACTGGACGATGGTCAGGATCGTCGGCCACACCAGGCCGACTGCGACGAGCACGATGGTGGGCCCCACGAAGAACAACGACCGTACGACGTCGCCCCGCTTCCCCCGAGCCAGGCTCGCGAGGAAGAGCAGCACCCCCACCACGGCCACGAGGACGACGATGGCCAGCAGCATCTGGCCGAACTTCTCCGCCATCGGGCAACCTCCTTCCTGTCTCAGGCCGGACGCCACGGGTGCAGGCGGTTCGTCCCACCTGCACCCTGCGGCTGTCGGTCGATGTGTTGTGCCGGATCAGGCGGGCCAGGTGGACTCGACCTGCGTGGTGACCTCCTCGGAGGACTTGTCCTCGGTCGTCCAGTCGACCATCGCCGTCCAGAAGGTGCCCGCGCCCACGGCGCTCGGCATCAGGTCGGAGCCGTCGAACCGGAAGACGGTCTTGTCGTCGGTCAGCATCTCGACCGACAGCTTGTCGACCTCGTTGGTCAGCAGGTCGGTGTCGAGGCCCTTGTTGGCGCTGACGGCACCACCCGCGGTCGTGGCCTTCGCCCGCTCGTTGGCCCAGTCGGCGCTGGCCAGGTAGGTCTGGAAAGCCTGCACCTCGGGACGATCGGAGAAGGCGAGCGCGAAGTCGCCGCCGCCGACGACCGGCTTGGCCTGGTCGGGGTCTGTGGCCGGAAGGTAGAACGCCCACACGTCACCGTCGGGGCCGACGGTGGTTCCCTCGGGCCACGAGTTGGCGTAGAAGGAGGCCTGGCGGTGCAGGTAGCAGGTGCCGTCGAGGATCGGCAGGCCGGCGTCGACGAACGCCGTGCTCGAGATGGTCTTGTGGTCGCCGAGGCCACCGTTGACGTAGTCGTCGTTCTTGAGGATCGCGCCGGTGGTGTCGAAGGCATCCACGACCGCGGGGTCGTTGAACGGGATCTCGTGGCTGGTCCACTGGTCGTAGGTCTCGCCGCCGGCGGTGCGCAGCAGGACGTCCTCGATCCAGTCGGTGCCGACCCATCCGGTGGACGCGCCGTCACCGAACCCTGCACACCAGGGCTTGGTGAGGCCGTCGTTGTGGTCGGCGGCGATCTGCTCGGTGAGGGTCATCAGCTCGTCCCAGGTCGTGGGCACCTCGTAGCCGTTGTCGGCGAACGCCTGGGGTGAGTACCAGACCAGCGACTTCACGGACGCGCCCAGCGGGGCGGCGTAGAAGGTGCCGTCGACGGTGCCGTAGGCCTTCCAGTCCTCGGAGAAGTACTCGTCCACGTTGCTCTCGGTCTCGGCCGGCGCCGCGACGGCCTCACCCGTGGCGACGAGGGTCTGCAGCATGCCGGGCTGCGGGACGAAGGCGATGTCGGGCGCGTTGCCGCCCTGCACCCGCACCGAGATCTGTTCGCTGAATGCCTTGTCGCCCTCGTAGACGATGGTGGCGCCGGTGCAGCTCTCGAACGCCTTGAAGGACTCGATGTAGGGGTCGGCCTCGGGTGACACGATCGCTGTGTATACGCTCACCTCCGTTCCGCTGAGGTCTCCGTAGGAGCTGAACGCCGAACAGTCGATCGAACTGCTCGCATCGCCGGCATCACCTCCGTCGGAGCTGCAGGCCACCATGCTCAATGTCAGGGCAGTGGCGCCCGCGACGGCGATCGTTCGTACCAGGTTGCGTGACATCTTTGTCTCCTCGCTGAGGTTCGGGACGTGGTCGTCTCTGCGAATCGCTCTCACAATCGTCGGTCGTTCGAGGGGCCATCGCGGCTGATTCGCGCAACATTTCCATAACGGTTGGGCTCGCGACGCGCGAATATGTTCCTCTCGTGGCGCCACGCGGTAATTTCTGGCCCGGAGATGTGGGCGTCTGCCGAGGAAGCGACCGGCCGGGAGCGGGGCTTCGCGGGTGGCTCACGTGAGTCATGCGGACGCATTGCCCGGGACGGCGCGCTTAAACGATCAATCACACGGTGGGTTCCGGCGGGGTCGCGCACTACGCTCGATGATGTGACCTCAGCTACTTCGACGACTCTCGGCTTCGACGATGACCTCGTCCGCGGCCTCACCGCGCAGTTGCGCGCGACCTCGGGGGAGACGTTCGAGGAGCAGTCCCCGCTCACGGGAAGGCCGTTGGCGACCGTTCCACGCAGTTCCGCGGACGACATCGGTGCCGCGGTGACCACCGCACGCGAGTTCCAGCCCCGCTGGGCGGCGGTGCCTGTCGCGGAGCGCGCCGACTGCCTCCTGCGGCTGCACGACCTGTTGCTCGACAACCAGGACGCGATACTCGACCTGATCTGTGCCGAGTCCGGCAAGGCGCGGATGGACGCGTACATGGAACTCGTCCACCTCGTTCTCACGGCCCGCTACTACGGTCGCCGGGCGGCCCGGTTGCTGCGGACGAGCCGGGCAGCCGGAATCGTCCCGGGGCTGACTCGGGTGGACGTCAACCGCGTGCCCAAGGGTGTCGTCGGCCTCATCACGCCGTGGAACTACCCGCTGACGATGGCCCTGTGCGACGGCATCGCGGCCCTGGTCGCGGGCAACACCGTCGTCCACAAGCCCGATTCGCAGACCGTGCTGACGGCCCTCATGGGCATCGCGCTACTGCGGGCTGCGGGCGTGCCGGAGAACGCCTGGCAGGTCGTCGCCGCACCCGGCAGGGAGGTGGGGCCGCAGCTGGTCGCCGGTTGCGACATGATCGCGTTCACCGGGTCGACCGCGACGGGCCGCCAGTTGGCGACCGCGACCGCCGGCCGCCTCACGTCGATCAGCGCCGAACTGGGCGGCAAGAACCCCCTGCTCGTCCTCGCGGACGCCGACCTGGAGGCCGCCGCGGAGGGTGCGGCCAGGGCGTGCTTCGACAACGCCGGGCAACTGTGCGTCCACATCGAGCGCATCTACGTGGACGCCCGGGTGTACGACGAGTTCCGTGAGCGGCTCGTCTCGGCGGTCACAGGCCTCGTCCTCGCACCGGGGCTGGGGTGGGACTGCCAGGTGGGGACGCTCATCTCTCCCGCGCAGCTGGCGAAGGTGCAGGACCATGTCTCGGACGCCCGGACGAAGGGCGCCACCGTGTTGTGCGGTGGTCATCCGCGGCCCGATCTCGCCCCCTGGTGCTACGAGCCGACCGTGCTCGAAGGGGTGACCCCTGCGATGCGCTGTCACCTGGACGAGACGTTCGGCCCGGTGGTGAGCCTCTACCGGTTCGACGGTGAGGACGAGGCCGTCGAACTGGCGAATCAGGGCACCCAGGGTCTCAACGCATCGATCTGGACGACCGACCACGCCCACGGCCGCCGGATCGCCCGCAGGCTTCGCGCGGGCACGGTGAACATCAACGAGGGTTACGCGGCGGCGCTGGCGTCCATCGACGCACCCATGGGCGGCATGGGCACCTCCGGGATGGGGCGCCGCCAGGGGGCCGAGGGTCTGCTGCGGTTCACCGAGCCCCAGACCGTGGCCACGCAGCGGCTCGTCCCGCTGACGCCCTTCGGGCCGATCGGGAGCGCAACAGGGGGCGCCGAGGGCTTCGTGCGCCTGCTGAACCGGGGACTCCGCGTGCTGCGGGCGGTCGGGCGGGCGTGAGCGGTGGCCTGTTGAAGGGTTGGTTTCGACAGGCTCAACCAACGTTGAAGGAACTGGTTTCGACAGGCTCAACCAGCGTTTCGACAGGCTCAACCAGGGTTGTGGGGTTGGTTTCGACAGGCTCAACCAGCGTTTGGGGCGGTCCCGATCAGCGTTTGGGGTGGCTCCTTGAGCCTGTCGAAAGGAGCCTGGCCCGTCACCGAGGACGAGGGGATCGCCGCCGGGTGGCTCCTTGAGCCTGTCGAAAGGAGCCTGGCTCAGACAGAGCTCAGCGGTCCTCGTTCATCAGGCGGACGAGGTCGCGGGTGACGTCGGCGGTCATGATGTCGTCGACAGGCCTCGGCAGCGCGATGCGCCAGTTCGGGTAGGTGTCGATCGTGCCGGGCATGTTCGGTCGTTCGGCGACCAACGCGGCGTCGTCGATGTTGACCACCACGACCACGGACTGCGCGTCCGACAGGAGGCGGTAACGGGCGAGCACCGCCGCCTTGATGTCGGCCTCGGTCAGCGTGGACTGCGGCAGATCGGGATTCAGGTGGGCCAACTCGGCCAGGCTCCGGCGGGTGCGGGTGATCTGCGCCCAGTCGGCGTTCTTCCCGATGCGCCGCAGATCGTCCATGTCGCTGCCGCTCAGCAGGCCGGCGATGGTCACCTGGTCGTGGGTCGAACTCGTGCCCACACCGAGATGGGGGAAGTCACCGACCGCCGTCCGCATGGCCGACCGGTTGCCGAGCATGCCGATCGCGGCCATGGTCTCGCGCACCCCCTCGGCGACGGTGCCCATGTCCTCGCCGACGATCCACGCGTGCCCGCGCATCGCCTCCAGCCGCAGGATCGCCAACAGCGCGTCCACGGGGTAGTAGACGTACACGCCCTGGCCCGCGTCCTCGTCGCGTGGCACCCAGAACAGTCGCCACAGCTGCATCACGTGGTCGATCCGCAGGCTGCGTGCGTGCTGCAGAGCCGAGCGGACCATTTCGATGAACGGCGCGAAATCGGCTGCCGCCAGCGCGCGAGGGTTGAAGGGCGGAAGCCCCCAACGCTGGCCCTCGGTGTTGTTGTGGTCGGGCGGCGCGCCGATCTCGAAGTCGAACTCCAGGAGGTCCTGGAACGCCCAGGCATCCGCGCTGCTCGCGTCGAAGCCCACGGCCAGGTCGGCCACCACGTCCACCCCGGACGCGCAGGCGTCGCGGTACTGGACGTTGGCCACCCACTGCGCCCAGGTGTGGAACCGGACGAGTTCGGAGTGCTCGGAGGCGAAGTCGCGCACCGCCGGTGAGTCGGGACGACGCAACGGCTCCGGCCAACTGCGCCAGTCGGCGTCCCCGAGCACCTCCGTGATCGCCGACCAGACGGCGAAGCGCCGCAGATTGCGTCCCTGGGACAGCTCCCAGGCGCGGAACTCGGCGTCAGGCTCGTCCCTGATGACAGCCCAGATGCGTGCGAGGGCCTCGCGCTTGAGCGCCCAGACGGTGTTGCGGTCGATCATGCGCTGCGAGTTGAGCGCGCGCCCCTCCCGATCGAGATCGGACAGGTCGACGCGCTCGGCCCCGAACACCTCGCCGGGTGCGATGTGCAGGAGGTTGAGGAAGAGCCGGGACGCCGGCGAGTACGGGGAGGGCTGTGGCTGGGTGATGGGGGCGATCGCGTGCACCGGCGAGACCTGCACGCAACTGGCGCCCTGTGCGGCGGCGAGCCTGCACACCAGGGCCAGATCGCGGAAGTCGCCGATTCCCCAGGAGCCACGTGACCGGGCGGCGTAGAGCTGGATCTGCCATCCCCACGACCTGTCCGGAACCCGCAGCCGCTCGGGTGCGGCGATGACGAACCGGCGTACCCCGTCGCGCGTGTAGAGGATGTGGTAGCCGGGGACGTCGACGACCCCGTGGCACTGGAAGTGGTAGCCGTCCTCGAGGATCAGCGTGCCGGTCAGGGCCGGATGATAGCGCCCCGGCGTACAGACGATCGGCTCGGCGAACTCGGTGTCGTCCATCGTCTGGTCGAACGAGTCCGCCACACGGGCGAGTGTGCTGGTGGGGGTGTCGATCCACTGTCCGGACGTGTTGAAGTACCCGAAGGACACGCCGAGCGGGGCGAGCCGGTCCGCGATCTCTTCACGGTCCGAGCGGACAGCGACAGCTGTGGCAACTCCCACGGCCAACTCCTTTCGTACGTTCGGTGCGGTTCGGGGACTCCCGGATGCTGCGGGAACTGCCGCGACGCCCGGACCCGTAACGCTCCGACAATTGTGCCGCCGCCGTCAAGGTTCGGTGACGCCGGGGCACCCAGACGGGGTTCGGACCCGGTCCGGTCGGAGGCCGCCGCAGCGGGGAAACGCTGCGGCAACCCGGTTGCCATCGGGTTGCCGTCAGTCGAGCAGCCTGAGCGCCTCCCGCCGGCTGAGGGTCGACAGCCGATCGTCGTGCTCGGCGACGAACTCCCGCACCCACGCGGCGTCCGTGGGGACATACGCCCGCAGAGCCCAGCCGACCGCCTTGCGGATGAAGAAGCCCGTGCCGAACGGCGAGTCGAACAGGTTCTGCTCCAGCACGTCGCGCAGGAGGTCCGTGTCGGTGTCGCGGCCGAAGGCCACCTGGCTCAGCACGGCGACACGGCGCAGCCAGGGATCGTCCGCCCGCGCCCATTCGCGGATCGTCGCGGACTCGTCCGGATACCGGCGCAAGACCTCGGCGACCAGGTGCGATGCCAGCGGGTCGACGAGATCCCACCACGCCCCGGTGACCGCCATGTGGCGGTACAGCGGCATCAGGTCGGGGGCCGCCCACGAGCGGCGGGCATCGGCGATCTCGATCGCCGCGGTGCACTCCTCGTGGTGGACGGCGCCGTCCCACAAGGCAGCGATGGCGGCGATCCAGTCGTCCCGGCCCAGATCGGGCGCACCCTGGAGGGCACGCCGCGCGATCAGGCGCACCCTGGGAACCGGGACCCCGTAGCACGGCAGCGTGGACTTCAGGTAGGCCTGCACCTGCTCGGCGCGTTGCGGGTCCGCGGACGCCGCGAGTTCGGTGCGGATGTCGTCCGCGAGCTGTCCTGCGGTGGTCACGCCGTCAGCAGCTCGGAGAGGTCCACGCCCGGATCGGCCAGGCGGGCGGGATCCACCTGCCGGCCGACGAGCCCGCGGAGAGTCTCGTTGACGTCCCAGACATTGACGTTCATGCCCGCCGTGACGACGCCGTCGCGCAACCAGAACGCGATGAACTCGCCTGAGGCCAGCGTCCCCCGCACCACCACGTCATCGGTGGGGAGGCTGTCGCCGACGTACTCCATGCCCAGGTCGAACTGGTCGGTGTAGAAGTAGGGCAGCCAGTCGTAGACCCCGCCCCTGCCGAGAACGGTCCCGGCTGCCAGGGCACCCTGCCGGATGGCGTTGTCCCAGTGCTCGCGGCGGATGCGGGTCTGCAGCGTCGTGTTCCAGGCGTCGGCGATGTCACCCACGGCGAGCACCGCCGGATCGTTGGTGACCAGGTGCTCGTCGGTCAGCACGCCCCTGTCGACCTCGATGCCGGCGTGCTCGGCGAGCTCCACCCGGGGCGTCGCCCCGACGGCCACCAGCACGGCGTCGGCCTCGACGTCGCCGGCATCGGTGCGGACACCGGCAGCGCGACCGTCGCGTTCCAGGATGCCGCGCGCGGTCGTCCCCAGGCGGAGGTCGACCCCGTTGCGGCGGTGGAGGTTCGCGAAGTGCTCGCCGATGGTGGGCCCGAGGACGCGGTCGAGGGGCTGATTGTTGGGCGCGATCACGCTCACCGACATCCCGGCCCCTACGGCGGCGGCCGCCGCCTCCAGGCCGATCCAGCCCGCCCCGATGACGGCCAGGCGTCCTCCGGAGGCGAACAATTCGCGCAGGGCGTCCGAGTCACCGAGGGAACGCAGGGCCATCACCCCGGGCAGATCGCCTCCCAGCAACGGGATACGGCGCGGCGCGGCGCCGGTCGCCAGGACGAGCCAGTCGTAGGCGAGGCTCGCGCCCGAGGCCAGGCGGACGGACTTCGCACCGCGGTCGATCGCCACGACGGTCTCGCCCCGCAACAGCGTCAGGTGCTCCGCGTCGTACCACTCGTCCGGATGCAGCAGGATGCCGGGCAGATCGACCCGGCCCTGGAGGTATTCCTTGGAGAGCTTCGTGCGGTCGTAGGGCAGCCCGTGCTCGTCGCCCACGAGTGTGATCGTCCCGCTGAAACCCTCGTCGCGGAGCGTCTGTGCCACCTGCGTCCCTGCGAGGCCGGCTCCGACGACAACCACTCGTTGTTCAGACATGGCACCATCGTAGGTTGCCAAGCGGTGCCATAGGCTGAAGTCGTGCCCCTCCTGTTCGTCGATCTCGACAACACCATCTCCGACCGCGCGTCCTCGCTACGCCGATGGATCACCACCTACCTGACCGAGCGCTACGGCGAGGCCGACCCCGGGCTGGCCGCCGAGATCGTGCGTGCCGACGGCGACGGCCTGCGCGACAAGGGTGAGGCGGCCGACGACCTCGCCGAGGTACTGGGTCTCACGCCTGCCGAGCGCGATGGGATCATCGCCGTGCTCCGGGCCGGGACGCTCGCTGCGCTCCAGCCGACCCCGGGGATCGTCGAGGCCCTCGACCGCGCGTCGGCGGCGGGCCACACCCCGTTCATCGTCACCAACGGGAAGGTGTCGCAACAGGAGGGCAAGGTGGCCAGGCTCGGGCTCGCCGACCACGTGGCCGGCATGGTGGTGAGCGAGGGCGTCGGCGTCCGCAAGCCCGATCCCGAGATCTTCCGGATCGCCGCCGGGCAGGCGGGCGACACGCTGGAGGGAGCCTGGATGGTGGGCGACTCCCCGGACGCCGACATCGCGGGCGCGGCCGCGGCGGGGCTCCCGTCGGTGTGGATCGCTCGGGGCCGCCCCTATCCCGCGGGGCTGCCGCGTCCCACCCATGTCGCCGAACCGGCCGACATCGGCATCGCGTTCCCGCAGGCGGTCGATCTGATCTTGGATCGAAGCCGCTAGCCCCCTGTCGGTCACCGGGTCTCGAAAGTAGACTCGGGGGCGGGAGGGGAGCACCCATGACCACCAGGCCGCCCGCTGTCGCAGGGTCGTTCTACCCTGCTGATCCGGTCGGACTCGCCGCCACTGTGGACGCGCTGCTGTCGAGGGCACGCCATTTGGGCGATCGGCCGATCGACGCGCATGACGGTGATGCGCACCGCATGCTCGACGAGCACGCACGCGACGATCGCCTCGACGATTACGTGCCGCGACCGCGCGTCGTGCCGTCGTCCGTCGCGCCGCCGAAGGCGCTGATCAGCCCCCATGCCGGATACGTCTTCTCGGGGTCCACCGCAGCGCTCGGCTTCGCCGCGCTCGATCCGGGCGAGCGGCCGATCACGCGTGTGGTCGTGGCCTGCCCGACCCACCGTGTCGGCGTCCGCGGGATCGCGCTTCCCGACGCGGACGCGTTCGTGACCCCGCTCGGGACGATCCCCGTCGACCGCGAGACGACGTCGCGGATCGCGACCCTGCCGCAGGTCGTCGTCCGGCCCGACGTGCATGCCCAGGAGCACGCGATCGAGGTGCAACTCCCGTTCCTGCAACGTGTGCTGGACGAGTTCAGCCTCGTGCCGCTGGCCGTCGGCGATGTGCCCCCCGAGGTGGCCGCCGCAGCCCTCGACGCATGCTGGGGCGGCCCCGAGACCCTCGTGATCGTCAGTTCCGACCTGTCCCATTACCACCCCTACGAGCAGGCCCGCTCACTCGATCAGGACACCGTCGCGCGCATCCTGCGGGTCGAGGGTCCCGTCGGCGATCAGCGGGCCTGCGGGGTGCGCGCCCTCAACGGGCTGCTGGCCGCCGCACCCGGCCATCGGCTGCGCCCCACCCTGCTGGGCATGTGCAACTCGGGCGACACCAGGGGCGACCGGTCGGGGGTCGTGGGCTATGCGTCCATCGCGTGGCACGAGGGCGCCCGGCGCGAGGACGTGGCATGAGCGTCCCGGACGACGCGGGACGCGTCCTGCTGCCGCTGGCGCGGGGGGCGATCGCCGAGCGCCTCGGTCTGCGAGCACCGGACGTCGAACGTGCCGACTGGCTGGACGAACCGGGTGCCTCGTTCGTCACCCTCACCATCGGTGATCGGCTGCGCGGGTGCATCGGGACGATCCTGGCGCATCGGCCGCTGGGCGACGACGTGGTGGCCAACGCCCGGCACGCGGCCTTCGACGACTCCCGGTTCGCGCCGTTGCGAGCCGACGAGTTCGGGGCGGTGACCCTGGAGGTCTCGGTGCTCACCGCCCCCGACCCCGTGCGCTTCACCAGCCGCGACGACCTCCTCGCCCGGTTGCGTCCGGGTACCGACGGGCTGATCGTCCGGGCGGTCGGTCGCCGCGCGACCTTCCTGCCGCAGGTGTGGGAGAAACTGCCCGATCCCGGCCGGTTCGTGGAGCAGTTGCTGCGCAAAGCCGGTCTCCCCGAATCATGGTGGGAACCTGACGAACTTGTGGTCGAGCGGTACGGGGTCCGCGCCTGGTCCGAGCCGGACGGGTACGAGTCGAAGGGGAGGGGCTGATCCGATGAACCGCCCGGCGCGTTACTGGCGGTCGCTGGACGATGAGGGACGCGTCCAGTGCACACTGTGCCCGCGGGCGTGCCGGCTGCGGCCGGGCCAGCGTGGGTACTGCTTCGTACGAGCGAACCAGGACGGCAGGCTCGTCCTGACCACCTACGGACTGTCGTCCGGGTTCTGCATCGACCCGATCGAGAAGAAGCCGCTCAACCACTTCCTGCCGGGCTCGGCCGTCCTGAGCTTCGGCACCGCGGGCTGCAACCTGGGCTGCAAGTACTGCCAGAACTGGGACATCAGCACCTCGCGCGAGATGGAACGGCTGTCGGACGCGGCCTCCCCCGGCGAGGTGGCCCGCGCTGCGGAGTCGTCCGGCTGCGCCGGGGTCGCCTACACCTACAACGACCCCATCGTGTTCGCCGAGTACGCGATCGACACCGCGCTGGCCTGCCGCGAGCGCGGCCTGGCGAACATCGCGGTCACGGCGGGTTATGTCTGCCCCGAGGGCAGACGCGACCTGTTCTCGGTGATGGACGCGGTGAACGTCGACCTCAAGGGCTTCTCGAACGACTTCTACCGCACCGTCACCGGAGCCGAATTGCAGCCGGTGCTCGACACGATCATGTGGCTGGTGCACGAGGCGGACGCATGGGTCGAACTCACCACGCTGCTGATCCCGGGCACCAACGACGCGTCCAGCGACATCAGGGCCATGTGCCGGTGGATCGTCGGCGAACTGGGGCCTGACGTCCCCCTGCACTTCACGGCGTTCCACCCGGCCCACCGGATGCTCGACGTGCCGGCCACGCCGTCCCGCACCCTTGCCAGGGCCCGCCTGATCGGCTACGAGGCGGGGCTGCACTACGTGTACACCGGCAACGTGCACGACCCGGCGGGTCAGACGACCCATTGCCCCACCTGCTCCACCCCCGTGGTGGCCCGCGACCGGTACACGATCGACGCCTATCTGCTGGACGAGCACGGTTGCTGCCCGGTCTGCGGGACGCGCATCGCCGGGCGGTTCGGTGAGCGGGCCGGTGACTTCGGCTCCCACCGGATTCCCATCCGGCTGTCGTCGCACCGCGACGTTGGCAGCGTCCAGTAACCTGCCTGCATGAGCGAAAAGCCCTTCATCGAACCACCCACCGGCCCGGTCCCCGCCGAACTGCAGATCATCGACGAGGTCGTCGGTGAGGGCAAGGAGGCGACTCGCGGTGCCACCGTGTTCGTCGATTACGTCGGCGTCGGCTTCGATTCGGGCGAGGAATTCGACGCCTCCTACAACCGTGGTGAGCCGCTGGCCTTCCGGCTCGGCATCGGTCAGGTCATCAAGGGATGGGACGACGGCGTGCTCGGCATGAAGGTGGGTGGACGGCGCAGGCTGGTCATCCCCGCTCACCTCGCGTACGGCCGCCGGGGCGTCCCCGGGGTCATCGGCCCGAACGAGGCACTGATCTTCGTCTGCGAGCTGCGCGACGTGCGCTGAGGTCGGCCACCGCCTCAGGCGGTGAGCATGAGGGCCTCGTCGCCGAACTCCATGTGCTGCTCGTAGTGGCGGTGCTCGAGGAGGTACTCGGCGAACGGCTTCAGCAGCTGGTAGTAGGTGTCGCACTGGCTGCCGCGCCGGAAGCCCTCGGTGTGGCCCGACAGCGAGTCCCACTCGATCCGCACGGTCCAGTTGGAGGGCACTTCGACGCACTGGCTGACCTCGCAGCTCAGCACGTGCCCCGACAAGCGCAACGGCTCGCGTGCGCTGCGCCACATGGTCGTGAACTGGTCGACACGGTCGGCCGGAATGGTGTAGCGGCTGTACTCGATGATCATCTCGAGTCCCCTCGGTCTCGTCGTTGTTCGCCACCAAGGGTTGCCGCGGATGGTGACGAATCGGCTACGCCGACGCGACACGGGGATGACATCTTCACCCACCGGTCGGGAACTCGCGCGGCAGGCGTGCGACCCATGCCGAGGGATCGGCGCGGCACGAGGCGATTCGTGCGCCCGGCGCGTCGGGGACGAAGGGGATGCCCTCGTCGTCCCACCGCGCCCGCGCCGCCGGCAGCAGATGGGCCGGCAACTCGCCCCGCACGTTCGTGACACGCCACCAGGGCAGGTCGGCCCCCTCGGCCGCCATGATCCGTCCGACCTGGCGGGCGTGGCATCCGACGAGTTCCGCGACGTCGCCGTAGGTCGCGATCGTTCCGGTGGGGATGGCGGACACCGCCGTTCGCACCCGGCTGACGAGATCGTCCATGGTGAGCATGGTCGCTCGTGCGAACGGCGGTGTCCACTCGCGCGCTATGTGGAGCGTGCGGATTGGTTGCGTGCCGCCTCGATGACGGCCTGTACCTCGACGACCGTCTCGGCTTCCACCACGGCGGCGGTCCCGGTCGTGGGTCCGTCGTCCACCACGGGCTCGGCCTCGGCAAGGCCCGCGCCCTCGGCCACCAGCGCCACCTCCAGTGGATGACCGGAGCCGGCCGGCTCCGGTTCGGGGAGGGCGCCCCGATGCGACCGGCGATGCAGCAGGTAGAGGATTCCCAGCAGGACGAACCAGACGGGCGTGGCCATCAGTGCCGCACGGGTGTCGGGCTCGAAGGCCAGGACCACGATCATCGCGACGAAGAAGACCAGCACCACGTAGGTCAGCGGTATGCCCAGCGGCATCTTGTAGGGCGAGGCCTCGTGCAGTTCGGGGCTGCGACGCCGGTACACCAGGTAGCAGACCATGATGACGCCCCACACGAAGATGAAGAGCACCGAGGCCACCGTCGTGGCAAGCGTGAACGCGCCGACGATCGAGTCGGAGACGTACAGCAGCACCAGACCCGGCAGCAGGCAGGAACACGAGAACACGAGCCCCTTGGCCGGCACGCCGTGCGAGGTGAGGCGCCCGAAGGCGACCGGCGCCTTGCGGTCGAGGGACAGCCCGTACAACATGCGGGAGGTGGAGAACATCCCGGAGTTGGCCGAGGAGGCCGCCGACGTCAGGACGACGAAGTTGACCACCGAGGCCGCCGCGCCGAATCCGGCCAGGGAGAACATCGACACGAACGGGCTCACCGACGGGTTGATCGAACGCCACGGGGTGACCGACATGATGGCGGTCAGCGCGCAGACGTAGAACAGCATCACCCGCACCGGGATGGCGTTGATGGCCTTGGGCAGCGTCCTGACCGGGTCCTTGGTCTCGGCGGCGGCAGTGCCGACGAGTTCGATGCCGACGAAGGCGAAGAACGCGATCTGGAAGCCGGCCAGGAACCCCTGGCCGCCGGTGGGGAAGAACCCGCCGTCGTTGTAGAGGTTGGCCAGCGTCGCCCGATGGCCTTCCGGCGAGATGAACCCCGAGACGATCAGGACGACTGCGACGACGATCAGGGCGATGATCGCCACGATCTTGATCATCGCGAACCAGAACTCGATCTCGCCGAACAGCCGCACGGCGATGAGGTTCAGGCCCAGGAGCAGGAGGACCAGGCAGGTGGCCGGGAGCCACTTCGGGACGTCGGGCCACCAGAACTGCACGTAGGACGTCACGGCGGTCAGGTCGGCGATGCCGATGACGATCCAGCAGAACCAGTAGGTCCAACCGGCGAAGAAACCGGCCCAGGGGCCGAGGATGTCCTCCGCGATGTCGCGGAACGACTTGTAGTTCAGGTTCGACAGCAGCAACTCGCCCATGGCGCGCATCACGAAGAACAAGACGGTGCCGATGATGGCGTAGACGAGCAGGATCGACGGGCCGGCGAGCGAGATCGTCTTGCCGGATCCCATGAACAGGCCTGTGCCGATGGCGCCTCCGATGGCGATCAGCTGCAGGTGCCGGTTGCCCAGGCCGCGGTGGAGGCCCTCGCTCGAAGTGGCGGGTTCCTCCGGGCAGGTGGTGGTTGCGGATGGTTGATGGCTACTCACGTGGGAACTCCTTTGTTTCCAGGGCGGTAGACAGGTTCGTCGGGCGTGGCCGGGCGGGCGGGGGTGGAGGTGCCCACCCGGCCGGCCGGATGCGTGCTCTTGTGGCCGTCGAGCGGCGGAGCACACATCCGGCACGGTGGCCGGCGGAGCCTGCTCAGGCCGCCAGCACGTGCTCGACGGGAGTGAAGCTGTGGCCCCAGGCAGTGGCGACGGGCTCGCTGGTCAGCTCGCCGGCCACCGTCGACAGGCCCCGTGCCAGTGCGCGATCGCCGGTGAGCGCGGTCCGCCAGCCGAGGTCGGCCAGACGCGTGACGTAGGGCAGGGTCGCGTTGGTGAGTGCGTAGGTCGAGGTGACCGGGACGGCACCCGGGATGTTCGCCACCGCGTAGAAGAGGCTGTTGTGCACCTGGTAGGTGGGATCCGCGTGGGTGGTGGGATGAGTGTCGGCGAAGCACCCACCCTGGTCGACGGCGATGTCGACGAACACCGAGCCGGGTTTGGCGGCGGCGACCATCTCGTTGGTCACGAGCTTGGGTGCCCGCGCGCCCGGCACCAGGACGGAGCCGATGACCAGATCGGCGTCGCGGATGGCGTCCTGGATGGAGTAGGCGGTCGAGGTGATGGTGCTGGCCCTGCCGCCGAACTCGGAATCGAGTTGGACGAGCCGTTCGGCGTTGATGTCGAGGATGGTGACATTCGCGCGCAGGCCGTAGGCGATCTGCGCCGCGTTGTGGCCGGCCGTGCCGCCTCCGATGACGACGACCTTGCCGGGGGCGACGCCGGGGACGCCGGACACCAGGATGCCGTCGCCGCCGTTGTGCTTCAGCAGGCACTGGGAGCCGATGACGGCGGCGAATCGTCCGGCGACCTCGCTCATCGGCGAGAGCAGCGGGAGCGCACCGCTGTCGGTCTGCACGGTCTCGTAGGCGACCGACAGCGTGCCGGACGACAACAGGGCGTCGGTCAGGGGCTGGTCGGCGGCGAGGTGGAGGTAGGTGAACAGCACCAGGTCGGGACGCAGGTAGCCGTACTCCTGCTCGATGGGTTCCTTCACCTTGAGGACGAGTTCGGCGTCACCCCAGGCCTGTGCCGCAGAGCCGACGATGGTTGCACCGGCGTGCTGGTAGTCCGCGTCGGTGATGGCCGAGCCGACGCCCGCCCCGGTCTCGATGAGGACTTGGTGGCCCCGCTGGGCCAGATGATGCACGCCGGCCGGAGTGATCGCGACGCGGCACTCCTGACTCTTGATCTCCTTCGGAACACCGATTCTCATGGTGTGCCCCTTTCGGGCTTCTGGGGGATCGCTCCGCTGCGGATCCCATGAGCCGAGCATGACCGAAAACAGCCGCAGCGGTAAATCACTCATTGCCAATGGTGTGGATCCTTCGAGTAAAATCCGTGGAGTGACCAACGCAGGTCCTCACTCCAGAGCATCCAAACCGAAGAATCCTCGGTCCCTGGACGCTACCGACCGCGTGATCCTGCAGTTGTTGATCGCCCACGGACGCATGCCGAACGCCGCTATCGCGCAGGCGGCGTCCGTCGCGGAATCGACGGCGCACAATCGCGTGAACGCCCTGACGGAGGCGGGCGTCATCCGCGGCATCCACGCCGAAGTGGATCTGGCTGCGGTCGGGCGTCCCATCGAGGCGATGATCCAGGTGCAGATCCAGCCGACCGCCCGCTCGCGGCTGCGCGAGGAGGCCGAGCGGCTCGCCAACTGTCCCGGGGTCGTCGAGGTGTTCTTCCTCGCCGGTTCCCGGGACCTTTTGGTCCGGGTCGCGGTCGCGGACGCGGCCGCCCTGCGCGACTTCGTCGTCAACGAGCTGAATCGGTGGCCCACCGTGGCCGCGACCGAGACGTCCATGGTGCTGGAGCATTTCCGCGGGACGCAGATGCTGGTGCTGTCGGCCTGAGCGTTCCCGCCGCGGCGTGGTCTACTGGGGGCATGGCCGGACGACGACTCCCCGTGTTCCTGGCCGGGCTCCTGCTGATCTCCGGCTGCGCGAGCGCACCCTCCGGGGACGACGCCTCAGCAGACTCCTCACCGGTGCAGTCCTCCACGGAGGGGCCGACGGTCGCCGGGCCGACCGCGTCCCCGCTGACGAGCGGCACGCCGGAGTCGACGCCCGCTCCACGGCCCGCGGAGCTTCCGGGTGGTGGGCAGGTGCTGTTGCCCCGATACCGGCTGTGCGGGTATGTGGGCTCGCCGGGTGCACCCGGCCAGGGCAGGCTCGGTGTCGGCGACCTGGGCGAGCGCGTGTCCGAGTCGCAGGAGGCCTGCGCCCCCTACGCCGGTGACCGGCAGGTCATGACGGTGATGGAGTTGATCGCGGTGACCGTCATGCCGAATCCGGGGGCCGACGGCATGTGGCGTCATCGCACGGATCCGGCGGTGATCGACTCCTGGCTCCGGGTGGCGCGCGAGCACCAGGCGATGCTGCTGCTCGACATCCAGCCCGGCCAGTCCGACTTCCTCACCGAGGTGAAGGCGCTCGAGCCCTACCTGTCGCAGCCCGACGTGGGTGTGGCGCTCGATCCGGAATGGGCGATGGAGCCCGGCCAGGTGCCCATGCAGAGCTTCGGGTCGACGACCGGTCAGGAACTGGACGCGGTCGCGTCCTATCTCGCGGAGTTGGTCGAGCGCGATCGCCTGCCGGAGAAGGTCATGCTCTATCACGTCCTCCATCCGCAGATCGTCGGCGACGAATCTGCTCTGCGCCCGCATCCGGGGGTCGTCCTGATCAAGAGTGTCGACGGCATCGGTTCGCCAGCCGACAAGGTGGGCACCTACGACCGGGTGAAGCAGGCGGTGCCGCCGTACGTGCGCATGGGCTTCAAACTCTTCTACGAGGAGGACGTGCAGACCAGCGGCGTCCTCATGACACCGGAGCAGGTGATGGGGCTCGATCCGCGTCCCGACTACGTCATGTACGAGTGACGGGGATGGTCGCGCCCGGGCTGTGCCGTGTGGGCACCAGACCGAGGACGAACGACAGCACCAGGGCCAGCACCCCGCAGCCGGCGCCCACCATGAACGTGTTCCGGTAGCCGAGGGGATCGATCAGCAGGCCCAGGATCAACGGTCCGAGGCCGGTTCCCAGATCGACCAGCAGGAAGTAGCTGCCGAGCGCGAGGCCGGCCCGGTCGGCACCCGTCCGGTTGATCGCCACGGTCTGGCCGGCGGTGACCAGCGTCCCGTAGCCGAGGCCCAGCAGCAGGGCCCCGGCCAGCAGCATCGTGGCGCTCGTCGCCCGAGCCGTCAGTATCGCGCCGACGACGAGGAAGGCCATCATGGGGGCCAGGACGGCGCGATCGTCCATGCGGTCCTGCAGGAGACCGACGCTCGGACGTCCGATGACCTCGGCGATCGCGTAGACGAGGAAGTAGACGGTCGCCGGCTGGGCGAGCCCGGCGGACTCGGAGAACTCCGCGAGATAGGCCAGGATCACCGCGAACGGGAAGGCGCACAGCGCCACGACCGCCGCGACCGGGAGAGCCGGTCGCGAGATGAATCCCCGCTCGCGGCGTGATCGGGCCGGGTGGGTCTCGCCGAGGCCCTTGCGCGCGACGACGGACGCGAGCAGTGCGATGCCCGCCGCGACGACGGCCACGGTGAAGACCCCGGTCTGCCCGATGGGAGCGTCCGCCAGTCGCAGCGCGATCAACGGCCCGAGACCGGTCGCCACAGCGCCGCCACCGGTGACCCATCCGGACGCCTCGCCCCGCCGTGACGCCGGCGCGTTGGCCACCGCCGCTCCGGCGATGGCGGTCGTGCTCACGCCCATGGCGATGCCGTGGACGAACCGTACGGCGATGGTGAGGTCGGTGGTCGGGGTCAGGGGGTACAGCAGCGCGGCCACCAGATGCAGCACGAGCGACCAGACGACCACGTTCCGCATGCCGAGGGCGTCGATGAGCCGGCCGCTGACCAGGCGGGCGCTGGTGCTGCCGAGCGAGAAGGCTGCCGCCACCGCCCCGGCGATCGCCTGGCTGGCGCCGAACTCGTCCACGACGTAGCTGACGATCGTCGCGCCCAGCGTGTAGAAGTCGATGTAGACGCCGAAGTAGGCCAGGCACAACATGGCGTAGGCGGGGGTCAGCAGCCGTTCGCGCGTCACCTGCTCACCGTACAGCAAGCGCTTTCCGCGCGGGGCCGCTGGTTCCCGCGGGTGGTGGGTGATTCGCGCGGGTGTCCCGTGCTCCCGCGGGTCGTGTGAGGCCCGCGGGAAGCAACGGCACCCGCGTGAGCACAGGCGGGCCGCCTGAACGGGACGATGTCCACCTGGGAAGGGGCGGCAACGCAGGCCTCGCGACACGCCGTCATGACGGCGATCGAAGCCGGACCGCCCGCATGATGGATGCATGGGCACTTCGTACGAGTACTTCACCGCAGCCACCCAGACCGAAGCCCAACAGACCCTCGAGCATGGCCCCAAGGGCCGGTTCCGCAGCATCGACCCGGTGGGCATCGACCCGCTCGTTCAGCTCGGGACACTCGAGACCCTCATCACCGGCCGCAGTTTCTCCGACCAGCTCAATGACCCCTTCTATCGCGAGGAGGTCGCCGGCGAACTGGACGGGGAGCGGTCCGTCGTCCGCATAGACCGGCCCTTCGTCCATGCCGTGAGCAACGCCGATCAGGAACACCTGCTCGCCCTGGCCGAGACCTGGGCCTCGGACGAGGAGTTCGGCGGCGAGGCGATGCCGACCGATCTCAGGGACTTCCTCAAGGACTTCCAGGAGCTCTGCCAGGCGACAGACGAAGTGGGCGACCTGTACTGCTGGGTGGGTGCCTGAGGGTCGCGGCGTCGGCGGCCTCCGGGATCGACCCGGGCCCACGCAGGGGTCGTATGCGTCGTCCTACTGCGGACGCAGCAGGACGAGACGCTCCCCGGGGATGGTTTCATCCGGAGGTGGGATGGGGACCATCGAGGAGTAAGAACGCCACTCCTCGAGCGAAGGGACCACGCATGACCCCTACCGGCAACGACGACACCATTTATCTGATCACCGGCGTGGCCGGAAATCTCGGCAGCTCGGTGGCGACCAAGCTCGTCGCGGAGGGCAGGAGAGTTCGCGGGCTCGTGCTCGCAGGTGATCCGGCCGTCCTGAGCGTCTCACCGCGGGTCGATCTTCAGGTAGGCGACGTGACCGATCGCGACAGCCTGGAGCGTTTCTTCGACGTCGGCGACAGCCGCGAGATCGTCGTCATCCACTGCGCGGCGATCGTGACGGTGAACGCGGGTTTCAGCCAGAAGGTGCACGACGTCAACGTCGACGGCACCCGCAATGTCGTCGACGCCTGTGTCGCGCATCACGTCCGGAAGCTGGTCTACGTCAGTTCCACGGGCGCGATTCCCGAGGCACCCGACGGCACGCCGATCGCTGAGGTCGACAGCTTCGACCCGGAGGCGGTCGTCGGCTACTACGGCTGGACGAAGGCGAAGGCGTCCGGGCTCGTGCTGGACGCGGTCCGCGAGCGTGACCTCGACGCCTCGATCGTCTTCCCCACCGGCATCTGCGGCCCTGACGACTACGCCTTCGGGCCGGTGTCGAGCTTCATCCTCGACTACTGCGAGGGCAAGCTGCGCGCGGGCGTGGAGGGCAGCTTCAACGCCGTCGACGTGCGTGACCTGGCGGATGCCGTGATCGCGGCCTGCGACTGGGGCGGCAAGGGTGAGGGCTACATCCTCGGCAACGAGCGCGTCACCATGAGGGAGATGTTCCACCTGCTCAGCGAGCTGACCGGCACTCCCGAGGTGACCCGGATCGTCCCCGCGTGGGCGGGCCGGGCGCTCGGCAGGATGTCCGACTGGATGCAGCGGATCTTCCACAGGTCTGCGCGCATGACGAGTTTCGCGGTCTACAACCTCACCCGGAACAACATCTTCGACAGCTCCAAGGCTCGGCGCGACCTCGGGTTCCGCACCCGTCCCTTCGCCGAGACGCTGTCCGACACCATCCGCTGGCTCCAGCGGGAAGGACGCATCGCGGTGACGGCATGATCAGTCGGGCATGTCGGTGAACCGGCTCAGGTGCCCTTGGAACGACACCGGAATGGTGTCGGTGCGACCGTTGCGGTGCTTGGCGATGATCAGGTCGGCCTCACCGGGCCGGTTGTTCTGGTCGTAGAGGTCTTCGCGGTGCAGCAGGATGACGATGTCGGCGTCCTGCTCCAGCGAGCCCGACTCTCGCAGGTCGCTCATCATGGGTTTCTTGTCCTGGCGTTGTTCGGGGCCGCGGTTGAGCTGGCTCAGCGCGAGGACGGGGATGTCGAGTTCCTTGGCGAGCAGCTTGATCTGGCGGCTGAACTCCGAGACCTCGAGCTGGCGGCTCTCGACCTTCTTGCCCGAACTCATCAGCTGCATGTAGTCGATGACGACGAAACGCAGGTCGTGGCGCTGCTTGAGCCGCCGGGCCTTCGCGCGGATCTCCATCATCGTCAGGTTGGGCGAGTCGTCGATGAACAGGGGTGCCTCCTGCAACGCGGAGGTGCGGGAGACGATGCGGTTCCAGTCGTCCTCGGTGAGCCGGCCGTTGCGGATGCTGTGCAGCAGGACGCCGGCCTCGGCCGACAACAGGCGCATGACGATCTCGGTCTGGCTCATTTCGAGACTGAAGAACGCCGTTGTCAGCCGGTTCTTGATCGCGGCCGATCGCGCGAAGTCGAGCGCCAGTGTCGACTTGCCGACCGCTGGGCGTGCCGCGATGATGATCATCTGGCCGCCGTGCAGGCCGTTGGTCATGTCGTCGAGTTTCGCGAAACCTGTCGGCACCCCGCTGAGGCCCCCGCCGCGTGAGCCGATGGCCTCCATCTCGTCGAAGGTCGGCTCCAACAGCTCACGGAGTGGCTTGTAGTCCTCGGACGCCTTGCCCTCGGTGACCTCGTAGACGGTCTGCTGGGCCGCGTCAACGATGTCGGCCACCTCGCCCTGGCCGGCGTAGCCCATCTGCGCGATCTTGATGGACGCGTCCACGAGCCTGCGCAGCACGGCCTTGTCGCGGACGATCTCGGCGTAGTAGGACGCGTTCGCCGCGATCGAGATCGAGGTCAGCAGGTCGGCCAGGTAAACGTGGCCGCCCACTCGCGACAGGTCGCCACGGCGTTCGAGCTCGGCCGCGACGGTCACAGGGTCGGCGGGCTCGCCGCGGCCGTAGAGGTCGATGATCGCGTTGAAGATCAGTTCGTGCGCGGGCCGGTAGAAGTCTGCGCCCTTGATGACCTCGATGACGTCGGCGATGGCGTCCTTGCTCATGAGCATCGCGCCGAGGACGCCCTGCTCGGCCGCGAAGTCCTGGGGAGGGGTACGGCTGACGCCTGCCGACACCGGAGGTGTACCGCCCTCGGGGTGCATGTCGGCCGGCGGCTCGTCCTCGTACATGATCACCCCTCGTCGACGTTCCGGTGGCCGAGCTGGTGTCCCGAGGACAGTGTTGGCCGACGGGTGGAAGGCCCAGCTGTGGCCGCCCGAACCGGCAACGCTAGCAGGATCGAGCGATCTCGTCATCCGGATCGGAAAGCTCGGCAGGACAAAGTTGTCCACAGGGGCTGTGGAAACCCTCGGGAAGTCGTGGATACCCTGTGGACAACCTGGGTGGTCGCGCATTGAAACGGCCGGGCGGAGTCACAATATTCCTGAGTTGACAAGTGCATTCGTTCCGGCGAGAGCATTTTCACCGGAGAATCCGTCTGATGCGGGCCGTCGGATGTCGCAAACGGGGTGCCGTTGGCAAGCCGGGAAGGTGGTGCGTCGTCCACAGATTTCCACAGCCTTGTGGACAACGGGCGTGGTCGGCGCGGGGTGGTCCTTTCGACGAGCTCAAGGACCGTATCTGACGAACGGCGCGTAGGGAATCTGCATCCGAGTCCTTTCGACAAGCTCAAGGGCCGGGGGTGGTCCTTTCGACAAGCTCAAGGGCCGGGGGTGGTCCTTTCGACAAGCTCAAGGGCCGGGGTGATCCTTTCGACGAGCTCAAGGGCCGGATGCTCGACGAGCTTAAGAGCCGGATGCTCGACGAGCTCAGGGACCGGATGCTCGTTGGGCTCAGGGACCGGATGCTCGTTGAGCCTGTCGAAACGAGTTGTTCACATACCCCACAGGGGTATAGTGACCGCATGGATCACGATCACGATCACGGCTGTGGCGACTCGTGTGAGGCACCGGGCCACCAGCACGGCTACCTCGCCAACAAGGACGCCTACCTCAAGCGGCTGCGCCGCGTCGAGGGGCAGGTGAGGGGCATCGCCCGAATGGTGGAGGACGAGGAATACTGCATCGACATCCTCACCCAGGTCTCGGCGGCCACCAAGGCACTGCAGTCGGTCGCGCTCGGCCTGCTGGACGAACACATGGGCTCCTGCGTGCTCGACGCCGCCCGGCAGGGTGGGGACGAGGCGCAGGCCAAGCTCGCCGAGGCGAGCTCCGCCATCGCGCGACTCGTCCGATCGTGATCAGGCACGACGCCGGCCCATCACCAACCGAAGGGGAACCTCAATGATCACCAATTACACCGTCACCGGCATGACCTGTGGTCACTGCGTCGCTCATGTCACCGAAGAGGTGTCGGCCATCCCGGGCGTCACCGACGTCAAGGTTTTGCAGGCCGGCCCCATGACCGTGACCAGCGACTCCGCGATCGACTTCGACGCGGTCAGCCAGGCCGTCCAGGAGGCCGGCGACTACCAGGTGGCGCTGGCCTGATGAGTCCCGAGCAGGTCGGCGTCCGGCCGGAGGCACGTCCCCAGATCATCGAGCTCGACGTGCAGGGCATGACCTGTGCGTCCTGCGCGGCACGCATCCAGAAGAAGCTCAACAAGCTCGACGGGGTGCAGGCCAGCGTCAACTACGCCACCGAGAAGGCCCATGTCGTGGCGCCCGAGGTGATGAGCGCCGATGACCTCATCGAGACCGTGCGCGCCGCTGGCTACGACGCCGCCCTGCCCGTCCCGGACGCGCCCCCACGCGACAGGGCAGCCGAGATCAGGCGTCGCCTGATCGCCTGTGCCGTCCTCGCCGTCCCCGTCATCGCCATGGCGATGGTCCCGGCGCTGCAGTTCCCCGGCTGGCAATGGGTGAGCCTCGCGCTGGCCACCCCGGTCGTCACGTGGGGTGCGTGGCCGTTCCACAAGTCCGCCCTGGTCAACCTGCGGCACGGGGCCACTACGATGGACACGTTGATCAGCCTGGGCACATCGTCCGCCTACATCTGGTCGATCGTCGCCCTGGTCTTCGGGGACGCGGGCATGATCGGCATGCGGCATCACTGGACGCTCAATCTCGTCCGCGACGAGGGGCTCAGCGCGATCTACTTCGAGGCCGCGGTCGGCATCATCTGCTTCATCCTCCTCGGCCGGTACATCGAGGCCCGCTCCAGGCAGGACGCGAGCTCCGCGCTTCGCGCCCTGGCCGAAGTGGGCGCCAAGGCCGTGACCCTGCTGCGTGACGACGGTGCCGGAGGCTCCTCGGAGGTCACGGTGCCGATCGAGGCGCTCGCGGTGGGTGACGAGTTCGTCGTCCGTCCCGGCGAGAAGGTCGCCACGGACGGCGTGATCGTGCAGGGCTATTCGGCGGTCGACAACTCGGTCATCACGGGCGAGTCGCTGCCTGTGGAGGTCGTCCCCGGTTCGTCGGTGGTCGGGGCCTCGGTCAACACCACGGGCCGTCTCGTCGTCCGTGCGACGGCCGTCGGCGCCGACACCCAGCTGTCGCAGATCGCGCGGCTGGTCGAACTCGCCCAGACCGGTAAGTCGCGTTCGCAAGACCTGGCCAACACGATCTCGGGCATCTTCGTCCCGATCGTCATCGGCCTGGCGCTGCTGACCCTCGTGGCATGGCTCGTCGCGGGCCAGGACGCCACCTTCGCGGTCACGGCCGCCGTGTCGGTGCTCATCATCAGCTGCCCCTGCGCGCTGGGTCTGGCCACTCCCACGGCGCTGCTCGCGGGATCGCTCCGCGGCTCCCAGCTCGGCATCCTGATCCGGGGGCCCCAGGCGCTGGAAGAGGCCCATCGCATCCAGGTGGTCGCCATGGACAAGACGGGCACGATCACCGCGGGCAGGATGTCGGTGCACGAGATCGTGCCGGCCGACGGCTACGAGCGCGACGCCCTGCTCACCCTCGCTGCGACGCTCGAGTCGGCCTCCGAACACCCGATCGCACGGGCGATCGTCGCCGCTGCCACGGCCCCCCTGCCATCGCTGGAGGACTTCGCCAACGTCCCCGGACGAGGAGTGCGCGCCACCGTCGCGGGACGCCGGGCCGCCGCGGGGAGCGCGGCCTTCATGACCGAACTCGGTCTCGACGTGCCCAACAGCCTCGTGACAGCCGCGGACACTGCCGCTGCTGAAGGGGCGAGCGTGGTGTTCGTGGCCGACGGCGACCGCCTCGCGGGAGTCGTCAGCGTCGCCGACCGGGTGGCCCCGAACGCGGCCGAGGCCATCGCCGCCTTCAAGGGGCTGGGCCTGCGCACCGTCATGGTCACCGGCGACAACCGCTCGGCCGCCCGTCATGTGGCCCAGCAGGTCGGCATCGACGAGGTGCGGGCCGAGGTGCTCCCGGGCGACAAGTTCGCGGTCGTCCGCGAACTGCAGGCCGACGGACAGCACGTGGCCATGATCGGGGACGGGGTCAACGACGCGGCGGCTCTCAGCCAGGCCGACCTCGGCATCGCCATGGGCGGCGGCACGGACGCGGCGATCGCGGCGTCCGACCTCACCTTGATGCGGGGCGACCTGATGCTCGCCGCCGATGCCGTCAAGCTCTCGCGCCGGACGCTCGCGACAATCCGCGGGAACCTCTTCTGGGCCTTCGTCTACAACGTGATCGCGATCCCGATCGCCGCCCTCGGCTACCTCAACCCCATGTTCGCAGGAGCCGCGATGGCGTTCAGTTCGGTGTTCGTGGTGACGAACAGCCTGCGGCTGAGGGCCTATCGTCCCGGACGGTGATCCGGGGAATCGGGAACACGGCAGGAAAATATCCGTAACACGCCTGTGATGAACGGCTCGTAGCATGCCAATGGCCGGCAGGCCCGCGAGTCCCGCATAACGAACGGTTCGCGGACCCACCCGGTGACAGCCGTCCTCATCCGGGAGAACAATATGGCCCTGACCGTCCGCAACAGGATCGCATTCCTGAGCATCGTCTCTGCCCTGGTCTTCGCGGTCTGCGGGCTGATCGCCGTGTCGCCGGCGCACGCCGACGGAGACACCATCAGGGTGACCGTGACCAACGAGGGACAGCCCGTCTCGGGAGTCACCGTGCTCGTCAGTGGAGCATCGGGGGACTCGTCGGGAACGACCGACGACGCGGGCCGCGCAGACGTCGCGGTGTCGGGAACCGGCTCGTACACGATCACGGTGGACGAGGCCACGCTCCCGGCGGGAGTACCCGCCCCGGGCGGTCCGCTCGAGTTCGACAAGGTGTCCTCCGGGTCGTCGTTCGTGGCGCTGAAACTCGGCGAGGAGGCCACGGCGGGGTCGTCGGCCTCGACGCCGGCCACGGCCGGATCCTCGGCGTCCTCGCCGAGCCCGACGTCGGGAGACACCGGGACCACAGACACGGGCACCAGCGGCGAAAGCACTTCGGCGGACACCGGCTCGTTCGGCCATCAGCTGGCCACGAAGATGGTCCGGGGGACGATCTTCGGCCTCATCCTCGCCCTCGCCGCGATCGGCGTCTCGCTGATCTACGGCACGACCGGGCTGAACAACTTCGCGCACGGTGAGTTGGTCAGCTTCGGCGGTTTCGTCGCCTACGTCGCGATGACCTCGTCCGCGGGTGTGAACGGTTGGGTGGCCATGTTGCTCGCGCTGATCATCGGAGGCGGCTTCGGCTGGCTCCAGAACGCGGTCATCTGGCACCCGTTGCGAAGAAAGCACGTGGGTCTCATCCAGATCATGATCGTCTCGATCGGTCTGTCGCTGCTCCTGCGTTACGTCTACGCCTTCATCTTCGGCCCGAACCGCCTGGTGATGCCGCAGTCGTTCGACGCGGTGGCCTCGCCGTTCGGGGTTCCGGTCAGCTACTGGGGCCTGTGGGGGTCGGTGCTGTGCCTGGCGCTGATCGCCGCCGTGGTCCTGATCCTCGAACGCACCCGCCTGGGCAAGTCGATCCGGGCAGTGGCCGACAACAAGCTGCTGGCCGCCACCGCCGGCATCGCGGTCGAACGCGTCATCCTCGTGGTGTGGGTGGGCGGGGCCGCACTGGCCGCCGTCTCCGGCGTGCTCGTCGCCTTCTACCAGACCCTGAGCTTCCAGGCGGGGGCGCAGATCCTGCTGCTGATCTTCGCCGCGGTGACGCTGGGCGGTCTGGGATCGGCATACGGGGCGCTGGTGGGCGCCCTCATCCTCAGCTGGTTCGTCGAACTGTCGACCTTCGTCATCCCGACGTCGATGAAGAACGTGGCGGCGATGCTGGTCATGATCGCCATCCTGCTGGTCAGACCTCAAGGCATCCTCGGCAAGGCACAACGGGTCGGCTGAGTGCCGGTAAGGACACGATGATGAACTGGAACTTCCTGTGGGTCGCCCTCGGCGAACTGATCACGCCCCAGACCGCGGCCTACGTGCTGGCCACGTTGGGGTTGGCCGTCCACTTCGGCTACACGGGGCTGCTGAACTTCGGTCAGGCGGGCTTCATGGCGGTGGGTGGATATGCCTTCGCGATGTTCGCCGTGACCTTCGACCAACCGTTCTGGGTCTGCATTCTCGCGGCGATCCTCGGATCGGTCCTGCTGGCGCTCCTGCTCGGTGTCCCAACCCTGCGCCTGCGGGCCGACTATCTGTCGATAGTGACGATCGGTACCGCCGAGATCGTCCGGCTCGTGGTGCGCTCCCCGGAACTGGGGAAGTGGACCGGGGGCTCGACGGGCATCAACCGGTCGGGGACGGACTTCTTCGCCATGAACCCGCTTCCGGACGACCTGTCCTGGATGCTGGGCACCATCCGTTACAACTCGGACGCGGTGTGGGTCCGCCTGGTCGCCTGGGCCGTGGTCCTGCTGGCGGCGTTGTTCGTCTGGCAGATCATGCGCTCGCCCTGGGGCCGGGTCGTCACAGGCATCCGTGAGAACGAGGACGCGGTCCGCGCGCTCGGGAAGAACGTGTTCGCCTACAAGATGCAGGTGCTCGTGATCGGCGGGATCCTCGCCGGGGTGGGCGCGATCTTCGCGATCATGCCGACATCCCTGCAGCCCGACAACTACGGCACGCAGACGACGTTCTTCCTCTGGGCGATACTCCTGCTCGGTGGCGCGGCCACCGTGCTCGGGCCGGTCGTCGGCTCGATGATCTTCTGGGCGCTGCTGGCACTCACGGACGGCTTCGTGTCGCTGGGCGTGTCGTCCGGCATCCTGCCCATCACCACGCTGCAGTCCGGCCAGATCCGCTACATGCTGGTCGGCCTGGCGATCATGTTGCTCGTCATCTTCCGTCCTCAAGGCATCTTCGGACACAAGTCGGAGGTTTTGTTCAATGGCTGACGACGTGGTCGCGGAACGCGAAGCCGTGGCAGAGGCGAGTGCGGCCGAAGGACAGGCCGCCGCCGAGGCATTTCCGCTGCCCGATCCCCTGTGGAAGGGCGATGCCGGGCCGGGGTGCGCCAAGGTCGACCCGATCCTCGTCGCGGACAGTGTGCGCAAGACGTTCGGTGGCCTGGTGGCGGTCGACGTCGAGCACGTGGAGATCCCGCGTCACGGCATCACGGCACTCATCGGCCCGAACGGCGCGGGTAAGACGACCTTCTTCAACCTGCTGACCGGCTTCGACAAGCCGGACACCGGAAGCTGGACGTTCGACGGCACCGACCTGGCGGGCGTCCCCGCATGGAAGATCGCGCGCAAGGGACAGGTCCGCACCTTCCAGTTGACGAAGGCGTTCGGTGGCCTCAGCGTGCTCGACTCGATGAAGCTCGGCGCTCGTGACCAGAAGGGCGAACGCTTCTGGGCTTCCCTCCTCCCACCGCTGTGGAGGACCCAGGAGCGCGAGATCGAGGCGCGTGCTCTGGAGTTGCTCAAACAGTTCAAGCTCTACGAGAAGCGCGACGACCTCGCACTGTCGATGTCCGGTGGCCAGCGCAAGCTGCTGGAGATGGCCCGGGCGTTGATGTCGGCGCCCCAGCTCGTCATGCTCGACGAGCCGATGGCCGGCGTCAACCCCGCCCTCACGCAGTCGCTCCTGGGGCACATCGTCCGCCTCAAGCAGCAAGGCATGACGGTCGTCTTCGTCGAGCACGACATGCACATGGTGCAGGCGATCGCCGACTGGGTGGTGGTGATGGCCGAGGGCCGTGTCGTCGCCGAGGGCAAGCCCACCGAGGTCATGAAGGACCCGGTCGTCGTGGACGCCTATCTGGGCGCCAACATGGATCGCGATCTGGGCGAGGTCGTCAAGGAGATCCGCGCCAGCTATGCCGCATCGCGGCCGGAAGGGGGATCTGCCCAGTGAGCATCATTCCTCAGCCAGTTCTGAAGGTCGAGAACCTGGTGGCCGGCTACGTCCCTGAGGTCAACATCCTCAACGGGACGAACGCCTACGTGGGCCGGGGCGAACTTGTCGGGATCATCGGACCGAACGGCGCCGGCAAGTCGACCCTGCTCAAGGCGATCTTCGGCCTGGTGACGATCCGATCGGGCTCCGTGACACTCAACGGCAAGGACATCACCGGGCTGCGCGCCAACAAGCTGGTCACCAAGGGGGTGGGTTTCGTCCCCCAGACCGAGAACGTCTTCGAGAGCCTCACCATCGCCGAGAACCTGCAGATGGGGTGCTACCAGAAGCCGAGTCTGTACGGGGAGCGCCTGGACTTCGTCGTCAGCCTGTTCCCCGAACTCAAGAAACGGCTCGGCCAGCGTGCCGGGTCGTTGTCGGGTGGCGAGCGCCAGATGGTGGCCATGTCGAGGGCCCTGATGATGGACCCCCACGTGCTCCTGCTGGACGAGCCGTCCGCCGGTCTTTCACCCGTGCGCCAGGACGAGACGTTCCTGAACGTCGCGCGGATCAACGCCGCGGGCGTGTCGGTGATGATGGTCGAGCAGAACGCTCGCCGGTGCCTGCAGATCTGCGATCGTGGCTACGTCCTCGACATGGGGCGTGACGCCTACGTCGGCGGTGGGCAGGAACTGCTCAACGACCCCAACGTCATCCAGCTCTACCTGGGCACCCTGGCCACCGACCACAAGGCCGGCTAGAGGCCTACGGCCAGAATCCCCTCCTCCGCTCGCGGGGTGAGGGGATTCTTGCGTGCAGAGGTCCTTTCGACAGGCTCAAGGGCCCTTCGACAGGCTCAGGGGCCCGTTGTCTGCGGGAGGGCCCTTCGACAGGCTCAGGGGGCGTTGTCTGCGGGAGGTCCCTTCGACAGGCTCAGGGGCCTTTCGACAGGCTCAAGGGGCGTTGTCTGCGGGAGGTCCCTTCGGCAGGCTCAGGGGGCGTTGTCTGCGGAGGGTCCCTGAGCTTGTCGAAGGGACCTCGAGTCTGCCGAAGGGACGAGACCCAAGCGGGAGCGGAGACGGTCGTCATCGCGTCAGGGCCCCTGAGCTTGTCGAAGGGACGGCACCCAAGAGGCGTCCAGACAGACAATCGCCCGGGGGCATGCGCCCCCGGGCGATTGGTGTGGATCGGGACTCGGTTACCTCAGCTGAGGGTGCCCGAAACCTGGTCGATCCATTCGGACTCGTTGCCGGCGAGGTACTGGTAGATCGAGATGGTCGCCTCGGTCACATCACCGTTGGCATCGAAGGTGATCGGGCCCGACAGGCCGTCGTAATCGATGTCGGTGCCATCGGCCAGCAGGTCGGCGCACTCCCCGAAGGTGGTGCACTTGGTGCCCTCTTCCGACACGGACTGCAGGTTGTCCCTGATGGTCTGGCCGTCCGTGTCCCCACCCTGCAACGCGGCGAGCGCCACGAGGATGGTCGCGTCGTACGACTCGGCCGCGTAGCTGAAGACGTCCAGCGGATCCGCGCCCTGGGACTCGACGAGGTCCTGCAACTGGGCCTGGAAGTCGTCGGTCGCCCTGACGCCGGGGTTGGTGAACTGGGCGCCTGCGATGTCGGGCTGGTCACCCGGCACCATCTGGCCGTAGTTGCCATCGGTCCCGTAGAGGTTCGCGAAGTCGAAGCCCTCGGTCGCCAGGTTGGAGAAGATGATCTTCGACTCCTCGAAGCCGATCACCACCACGGCGTCGGGGCTCTGAGCGAGCACCTCGCCGACCTCCGACGTGAAGTTGGACGCCGACGGATCGTAGGTGATGTTCGACGTCACCGTGACGCCGCCCGCCTCAAGGGTCTGAACGAGGTTCTCTGCCAGACCGATGCCGTAAGGATCGTTCATGTACAGGACGCCGACCTTGGTCTTGCCGTCCTCGAGAATCTTGTTGCCGAGGATCTGACCCTGCAGGACGTCCGACGGAGCGGTCCGCCAGTAGTACCCGTCATCGTCGTAGTCGGTGAAGTCGGGTGACGTGTTGGCGGGCGAGATCTGGACGACCCCGGCCTGCGTGATCTGGTCGATGATCGTCATCGAGACACCGGACGACGCTGCGCCGAGGATTGCGGACACCCCCTGGGAGATGAGCGAGGTCGCCGACTGGGTGGCGATGTTCGTGGTCGTGTCGCCGGAGTCGGTGTGGGTGACCGTGACGGACACGCCCTTGGCGGCGTCGTTGATGTCCTTGACGGCCAGGTCCACGCCGGCGATCTCGGGCGGCCCGAGGGTCGCCAGTGAGCCAGTCTGCGGAAGGATGGTGCCGATACTCAGCGCCAGGTCGCCAGCGGCGTCACTGGCTGATGATCCCCCGGAGGACTCGCCACTGGAGCAGGCCGAGAGTGCGAGCGCCGCGAGTGCTCCGACCGCGGTCGTGCGAATGATGGCCGAGCGGGATGGGACCCGGCTTCTTTGGATAGTCATGGGCGGCTCCTGTGTTTGCGTATGAGCAAGCCACACGCGGCTGTGTCTTGACGCAAAAATTAGACCCCGCATGTTACGGCCACGAAAAATCCGATGGCTACTCGATAACGAAAGGGATACAAAAGGAGGATCCCCGGTCGATTGCGACCAGAGATCCTCCCCAGGGAAACCGCTGCCGGGCGGTTCAGTTGCGTCCGTAGACCTTCTTGGCGCGCTCCAGACCACTGACATATCCGGAGCGGGCGTACAGGCCCCCGTCGACGTCGGACGGCACGGCGAGCATGCCGCGCGCCTTGTCGAGGGTCAGCCCCTTGCGGGTGAGCCAGCTCGTCACACCATCGACGAGCTGTCCCGCATGCCCCGGCCCGTGACGCACCAGCGACGCGGTGGTCATGACGACGTCCGCACCGGCGAGCAGGTACTTCAGCACGTCCTCGACGGTCTCGACGCCGGTCGTCGCGGCGAGCGAGGCACCGACGCGACCGTACAGCGCGGCGATCCAGCTGCGCGGCAGCTTGGCCTCGTCGGAGCCGCTGAGGCCGAAGCCCGGCACCACGGCCATGCGGTCGAGGTCGATGTCGGGCTGCAGGTACCTGTTGAACAGGACGAAGGCGTCCGCTCCGGCCGCGTCCAGCCTGCCGGCCATCTCGCCGAAGCTGGAGAAATACGGTGACAGCTTCATGGCCACCGGCACGCTCACGACCTGCTTGACGGCGGCGAGGATGTCGAGATGCCTCTCCTCGACCTCACGGGCCGGGGTGTGGAGGTCGCCCGCCACGTAGTAGACATTGAGTTCGATGGCCGATGCCCCCGCGTCCTGCATGCGCCGGGCGGTGTTCGTCCAGTCGCCGGTCGTCGAGCCGTTGAGGCTCGCGATCAGCGGCACCGAGACCGTCGGGGCGGCCTTCTCGATCAGGCTCAGGTAGGTCCGGGTCAGCCCGGACTCGTTGCTGGGCGTGGTCGGGAAGTACGACAGAGCCTCGGCGAAACTGTCGGAACCCTGCTCCTCGATGGCCGTCTGACGAGCGTCCTCGTAGCGGATCTGCTCCTCGAACAGCGAGTACATGACGATCGCGCCGACGCCGCCGTCGTCCAGCTCGCGGATCCCGTCCAGTGTCTGGCTGAGCGGGCCGGCCGAGGCGACGACGGGGTTGCGCAGCCGCAGCCCCATGTAGGTCGTCGTGAGGTCGACCGTGGCACCGGCCGGGGAATCGGGTGCGATGACGATCGACCCCTGCGGGGCGAGCTGGTCGGTCGCGTTGCTGCCCATCTCGGACTTGCGGCGCGCGGACTCGGCCGCGGCCCGCAGGGCCTCCGGATCGAAGTTCGGCATCTCAGTTCTCCTTGCTGCGGGCGTCCGCGCTGAACATCTCCGCCGGCCTGCCCGCCAGGTCCTCGTACTCCGCGTAGCGCTGGAGCACGCGCTCCTGGCTGAACTCCAGCAGCCGCTCGGCCTCGGCCGGGTCGGATGCCTGCAGCATCTTGAACCGCAGCTCGTTCTTGCGGTAGTCGCGCAGCGAGATGCGCGGACGCGGGGAATCGAGCAGGAACGGGTTCTTGCCCTCCTCGCGCAGCACCGGGTTGAACCGCATGAGCGGCCAGTGGCCTGAGGCCACCGCCTTGTACTGCTGCTCGAGGCCCTTGCGCATGTCGATGCCGTGGCTGATGCAGTGGCTGTAGGCGATGATCAGGCTCGGGCCGTCGTATGCCTCGGCCTCACGGAAGGCCCTCAGCGTCTGCTGGGGATCGGCCCCCAGCGCGACACGGGCCACGTACACGTGGCCGTAGGCGATCGCCTGCATGGCGAGGTCCTTCTTGTTGGTCGTCTTGCCCGCGGTGGCGAACTTCGCGACCGCACCGAGGGGAGTCGACTTGGACGACTGCCCACCGGTGTTGGAGTAGACCTCCGTGTCGAGCACCAGGACGTTGACGTTGCGTCCGGACGCCAGCACATGGTCGACACCCGCCGAGCCGATGTCGTAAGCCCATCCGTCGCCACCGACGATCCAGACCGAGCGGCGCATGAGGTGATCGGCCACCGACTTGAGATCGTCGACCAGCGGGCCCTCCAGGCCTTCCAGCTTGTCCTTCAGGGCCTCCTGGCGGCGGTACTGGACGCGCAACTCGTGCATCGTGTCCTGCGGGGAGCCCAGCAGGCCGTCCACCAACTCGTCGTCGGCGATCCGGTCGCGCAGCTGCTCCAGGCGCGTACGGGCGAGTTCGTTGTGCAGGTCGGCGGCGAGCCGCATGCCGAGCCCGAACTCCGCGTTGTCCTCGAACAGCGAGTTGGACCAGGCAGGGCCACGTCCCTCGGCGTTCTTCGCCCAGGGCGTCGTCGGCAGGTTGCCACCGTAGATGGACGAGCAGCCCGTCGCGTTGGCCACCTGCAGGCGCTCACCGAACAGCTGGGTGAGCAGCTTCAGGTACGGGGTCTCGCCGCAGCCGGAGCAGGCACCCGAGAACTCGAACAGCGGGGTCAGGAACTGGACGCCGCGTACCGAGCCGTAGTTGACCTTGCTGCGCTTGGGCCGCGGCAGCGTCTCGAAGAACTCGACGTTGGCGCGCTCCTTGCTGCGCTCGAGCACGGGGGCCAGGTTGATCGCCTTGCGCTGAGGCTGGCCGATCGGGGAGACCGGGCAGGCCTCGACGCACAGGCCGCAGCCGGTGCAGTCCTCGGCGTAGACCTGAAGGGTGTAGCGCGTGCTCGGCAGGCCCGTGGCGTCCAGGGCGACGGACTGGAACCCCTCGGGGGCTCCGTCCAGGTACTCCTCGCCGTAGTGCTTGGCGCGCAGGACGGCATGCGGGCAGACGAACGAGCAGTTGCCGCACTGGATGCACGTCTCGGGATCCCACACCGCGATGATGTCCGAGATGTTGCGCTTCTCGTACTTGGTCGTCCCGCTCGGGTAGGAGCCGTCGACCGGCACCTTGCTCACCGGCAGCAGGTCGCCCCGGTCGATGAGCATCGTCGCGGTGACGTCCTTGACGAAGTCGGGGGCGCTGTCGGGCACCGGGGCGAGGTAGCCGTGGTCGCTGGTGACCTCGTCCGGCACATCGAGGTGGTGCAGGTGGGCGAGGGCCTCGTCCACGGCCACGTGGTTCTTGCGGACGATCTCCATCGACTTCTTCGAGTAGGTCTTGGTGATCGCCTCCTTGATCCGCTCGATGGCGACGTCGCGCTCCAGGACGCCCGAGATGGCGAAGTAGCAGGTCTGCAACACCGTGTTGGTGCGCCCGCCCAGGCCGGCGGTGCGGGCCACGTCGTTGGCGTTGATGGCCCACAGGTCGATGCCCAGGTCGATGATCTTGCGCTGCATCGGGGCAGGCAGGTGGTCCCAGACCTGGGAGGTCTCGAACGGCGAGTTGATCAGCAGCGTCGTGCCACCGACCCGCTCGCCCGCCTCGTTGTAGACCGCGGGACGCGCGAACTCGAGCACGTCGATGCGCTCCAGGATGCTCCAGTGATGGCAGCCGATGAAACCGGCCTTGTTCACCAGGTAGGGCGCCTTGATCGGGTCGGGGCCGAACCGCAGGTGGCTGGTCGTGCGAGACCCGGACTTCTTCGAGTCGTAGACGAAGTAGCCCTGTGCGTAGGTGTCCTCGTCCGAACCGAGGATCTTGATCGTGTTCTTGTTGGCGCCGACGGTGCCGTCGGAGCCCATGCCGTAGAAGACGGCGCGCTTGGTGGCGGGGTCCTCCAGGTCGATCGACGGGTCGTAGTCGAGCGAGAGCAGGGTCACGTCGTCGTTGATGCCCACCGTGAAACGAGGGCGGGGCGCCGGCTTGGCGAGCTCGTCGAAGATGGCGACGGCCATGGCCGGGGTGAAGTCCTTGCTGGACAGCCCGTAGCGGCCACCGATGACCAGTGGCATCGACTCGCGCTCGCCGCGGGAGGCGGCCTCCGCGAGGGCGGTGGTCACGTCGAGGAAAAGGGGCTCGCCTCCGGAGCCCGGTTCCTTCGTCCGGTCGAGCACCGCGACCTTCTTCACCGTCGACGGGATCGCGGCGAGCAGCTGCGCGGTCGGGAGCGGCCGGTACAGGCGCAGGACGAGGACGCCGACCTTCTGACCCTGGGTGTTGAGGTACTTGACCGCCTCCTGCACCACCTCCAGGCCCGATCCCATGACCACGGCGATCCGGTCGGCATCGGGGGCGCCGAAGTAGTCGACGAGGTGGTACTGGCGGCCCGTGAGGGACGCGAACTCGTCCATCATCTGCTGGACGATGCCCGGAGTGTCCAGGTAGAAGGAGTTGGACGACTCCCGGCCCTGGAAGTAGACGTCGGGGTTCTGGGCCGTGCCACGGATGAAGGGGTGCTCCGGGCTCAGCGCCCGGCGCCGGTGCTCGATGACCAGGTCGTCGGGGATCATCGCCCGCAACTGGTCGTCGGTGAGCATGCAGCAGGTGTTGAGCTCGTGGCTCGTGCGGAAGCCGTCGAAGAAGTGCATGAACGGCACCCGCGAGCGCAGCGTCGCCGCCTGGGCGATGAGTGCGTTGTCGTGGCACTCCTGCACCGACGACGAGGCGAGCATCGCCCAACCGGTCTGGCGGGTGGCCATGACGTCCTGGTGGTCGCCGAAGATCGACAGGCCCTGGGCCGCGAGCGAGCGGGCTGCGACGTGCATCACCGTGCTGGTGAGCTCGCCGGCGATCTTGTACATGTTCGGGATCATCAGCAGCAGGCCCTGCGACGCGGTGAACGTCGTCGACAGGGCACCGGCCTGCAGGGCCCCGTGCAGGGCGCCGGCCGCGCCGCCCTCCGACTGCATCTCGATCACGTGGGGAACCTGGCCCCAGATGTTGATGCGGTCCTTGGCCGACCATTCGTCGGCGAGCTCGGCCATCGGGGAGCTCGGGGTGATCGGGTAGATCGAGCAGAGCTCGTTGATGCGGAAAGCCACGTCGGCGGCGGCGGTGTTGCCGTCGATGATCGACCGCTTGGAGCCCTTGGCGATGGCGGCCCTGTTGGCCACCGGATCTTCAGCGCCCAGCATGTTGGGTTGCGGGGCGGGGATCTTAGCCTCAGTCATCACTTCTCCGGAATCATTTCGATGGCGTGTACGGGGCACTGGTCGAAGCACGTCGCACATCCCGTGCACTTCTCGTAGTCGTAGCGGTAGCGATGGCCCTTGCCGAGCTTGATGATCGCGTCCTCGGGGCAGGAGCCCAGGCATCCGTCACATTCGAAGCAGTTGCCACACGACAGACAGCGCCAGGCCTCGAACTTGGCCTCGGAGTCGGTGAGGCCCTTCACGACCTCTTCGAAGTCGTCGACGCGCTCGTCCGGTGACAGTTCGGGCTGAACGCTGCGCGGGTGGTCGCCGAAGTACCAGAGGTGCAGGTCGTCGAACTCGACCACGGGGTGCTTCACGCGCGGCTGCACCTGCTGCCGGTTGAGCCAGGTGTCGATCATCTTCGCGGCCTTCTTGCCGTGGCCGACGCCGATCGTCACCGTGCGTCCCGAGGGCACTGCATCGCCACCGGCGAAGATGCCTGGCACGTCGGTCATCAGCGTCGTCGGATCGACCTGGACGACGTCATCCTTGAACCGCAGGCCCGGGATGTTGCGCAGGAATCCGGTGTCGGCGATCTGGCCGACGGCCATGATGACCGTGTCGGCGGGCAGCTTCTCGAACGTCCCGGTGCCGTGGGGCTTGCCGTTCTCGTCGAGTTCCATGATCTCGACCTCGATGTCGTCGGCCGCCACCTCGTTGATCGTGCGCAGCCAGTGCACCTTGACGCCCTCCGCCTCGGCGTCCTCCAGCTCCTCCTTGTGGGCGGGCATCTGCTCCAGGTCGCGGCGGTAGATGATCACTGCCTCCTCGGCGCCCATGCGGCGGGCGACGCGGGCTGCGTCCATGGCGGTGTTGCCGCCACCGTAGACGGCGACCCTGCGCCCGATCCGGGGCTTCTCACCGGAGGCCACGTCGCGCAGGAAATCGACCGCGTCGACCATGTGGGAGGCGTCCATGCTGGGGATCTCGACCCGCTTGGACAGGTGGGCGCCGATGGCGACGAAGACCGCGTCGAAGTTGCCCGCGCGCTGCTCCTCCAGCAGGTCGTCCACCGTGTGGTTGAGGACGATCTTCACGCCCAGGTCCTCGACGCGCTCGATCTCCGCGTCCACAACGTCGCGCGGGAGGCGGTACTCGGGGATGCCGTAACGCATCATGCCGCCGGCGTGGTCACCGGCGTCGTGAATCTCGACCTCGTGGCCGAGGCGGGCCAGATGGTAGGCGGCGGACAGACCGGACGGCCCGGCACCGACGATGAGCACCCGGTAGCCGGTGTTGTTGCGGGCAGGGTTGAACTTCCAGCCCTTCTCGATCGCGAGGTCGCCGAGGAAACGCTCCACGGAGTGGACCGACACGGCGGAATCAAGATCACGGCGGTTGCAGGCGGACTCGCAGGGGTGGTAGCAGACGCGTCCGTGGATGGCGGGGAACGGGTTGTCGCGGACGAGTTGACGCCACGCGGCCTCCGACTGGTCCTCTTTCACCAGCCGCAGCCATTCCTGAATGTTCTCGCCTGCGGGGCAGGCGTTGTTGCACGGTGGCAGCAGGTCCACGTAGACCGGCATGCGCGTACGCACCGGGCTCACGCGTCCTGTGCCCCCGGCGAGGTCGGGCACCTGTGTGATATCGAGGGGTCCGTCAGTCATAGGAGACCTTTTCCCTAATGGCTGTCGTTCGGGCTGTCCTTCGGCGAGCAGCCTGGCCGGCAACCTCATCGTGACCGTGCGCCGCAACCGGCGCTCTTGCAGCGGATACTCTACTCAAGTCCGCATTGAACGAGATACGCGTCCGGCAACCGCGGCAACCGAGCGACGATCTCCTGTGAATCCCGCTGAATCGCGGTCTTTGTCAATCAAGACGATCGAGAGCTTCTTCGAGCCGATCGAGCTTCGCCGTGATCTCCCCGGTGAAACCGGGCCTGATGTCGGCCTTGAGGACGAGCGAGACCCTCGGGCCGAACTCGCCCACGGCCTCGCAGGCACGCCGGACGACATCCATGCACTCGTCCCACGTGCCCTCGATGGTTGTGAACATTGAATCGGTTCGGTTGGGCAGTCCGGAGTCGCGAACCACCTTGACTGCCGCCGCCACCGCATCGTGAACTGAGCCCTGCTCGCCTGAGGTGGATGGGCTGACGGAGAATGCAACGAGCATGGCCTCAGGATACGCACAATCGTGCTCATAGACTGCTGAGGGTCGCCTTACAAAGAAAAGAGGTGGGCAGGTGCCCGAGGGTCACGTGATCCACCGCCTCGCCACCGGCATGACAACCCGATTCGCTGGACGAAGCGTCCGGGTCGCGAGCCCACAGGGCCGATTCGCCGACGCTGCCGCACTGCTGGACGGTTCTGTGCTCGTCGATGCGCAGGCGGTGGGCAAGCACTTATTGGTCGGCTTCGAGGACGATCATGTCGTGTGGATCCACCTGGGATTGATCGGCAGACTCGCGTTCGTCCCGGCCGGGACGCCGTCCAACCCGTCCACGCTGCGGCTACGTGTCTCGGCGGACGGGCAGGCGGCCGACCTACGGGGCCCCCAGTGGTGCCGGCTGATCACCGGTCCGGAGTCGGACGCGGTCGTCGCGGCCAGCGGCCCCGATCCGTTGCGGGACGATGCCGACCCGTCCCGGGCGTGGGCGAAGTTGTCGCGGACCTCGCGTCCGGTCGGGGCCGTGCTGATGGACCAGTCGGTGTTCGCCGGCGTGGGCAACATCTTCCGTGCCGAGACACTGTTCCGCCACGGCATCGACCCGCACGTCGCGGCCCGGCAGGTGCCGCGGGCGGTGTTCGACTCCGTGTGGGCCGACCTGGTCGGGCTGATGCGGTATGCCTATCGCGTCGGGCGCATCGACACCGTGGACGAGGACCACACGCCGCAGGCCATGGGACGCCCGCCCCGGGAGGACCCGCACGGCGGCGAGGTCTACGTGTACCGGCGCGCCGGGATGCCCTGTCTGGTGTGCGGCACGGAGGTGCGCACCGAGGTCATGGCGGGGCGCAATCTCTACTGGTGCCCGTCGTGTCAGCCCAGCGGAGCGACCGGGGTGTCCTTGGCGACGCCGTCCGTCTGAGCTTCGCCGGTCGTCCCGGCGGTCTCGGTGGAACGGGAACCGAGCACCTGGCGGAGGTGTTCGGCGTCGAACCATTCGCCGAAGACGGGGCCGTCGGCATCGAGCGTCGCGGCCGCGTCGAATCCGACCTCGACCGGGTCGAAGCCCAGGTCGTCGACGAGGGACGCGGCCAGCGTCCGGGCCCCGGGGTCGTCCGATGCGACCGCGACGGCCCGGCGGTCGGGCGCCGGGAACGACCTGGCGTCCGCGACCATGTCGGTGTAGGAGAGGTGGTTGAGGGTCTTGACCAGTCGCATGGCGGGGTTGCGGAGCCGGACGATCTCGCTGGTCGAGCCGGTGCGGCCGTCCAGGGCGTCCACCTGGCCGTCGACCGCCTGCCAGTGGTTCATGGGGTCGATGACGACCTTGCCCGACAGGGACGAGTAGTCGATCGCGTCCGACTTCCCGAAGGGGATCGCCAGCAGGACGATGTCGGCGTCGTGGACGAGTGCGTCCCACCCGGCCATACGCGCCGATGGCACCATGGTCGACACGATGAGTTCCTGCATGGGCGAGGGGTGCCCGCTGCTGACGAGCACCTGCCAGCCGGCGTCCGCGGCGAGTCTGCCGATGGTGGTGCCCAGCTTGCCCGCTCCGACGATGCCCAGAACCTTGCTCACGCCGGTTCAATGCTTGTGGGGGCGCCGGTATTCCAGGAATGATTGAACTGTCATCTACGTTGGGACGGGCATGAGCGTGGAGTTTGGCATCGACACCTTCGGCGACGTGACCGATGATCCGGCGGGCGACCGCCTGTCGCAGGCGCAGGTGATCCGCAACGTCGTGGCGGAGGGCGTACTGGCCGACCAGGTGGGCCTCGAGCACATCGGCATCGGCGAGCATCACCGCGACGACTTCGCGATCTCGGCGCCCGACATGGTGCTGGCCGCGATCGCCGCGCGTACCGAGCGCCTCCGGCTGGGCACCGCGGTCACCGTGCTGAGCTCGGACGACCCGGTGCGCGTCCATGAGCGGTTCGCGACGCTCGACGCGGTCTCGAACGGACGGGCCGAGATCACCGTCGGCCGGGGCTCGTTCATCGAGTCCTTCCCGCTGTTCGGCTACGACCTGGCCGACTACGAGTCGCTCTTCGAGGAGAAGCTCGCCATGTTCGTCGAACTCCTCAAGCAGGAGCCGGTCACGTGGCAGGGGCAGCACACACAGGCGCTGGCGGGCGTCCAGCTGCATCCGCGGATCGAGCACGGGCCGCTGCCCACGTGGGTGGCCGTCGGCGGAAGCCCCGAGTCGGTCGTGCGGGCCGCGCGCTACGACCTGCCGATGATGCTCGCGATCATCGGCGGCCCGCACGAGCGCTTCGCACCCTTCGCGGATCTCCATCGCCGCGCGCTCGAACAACTCGGGAAGGCGCCCCAGCCGGTCGGATTCCACTCCTACGGGCACATCGCCGAGACCGACGAACTCGCCCGTGAGCAGGTGTACCGGCCGTGGCTGGAGATGACCGGACGCATCGGCCGCGAGCGCGGTTGGCCGCGTCCCGACCGCGAGCAGTTCCTCCATGAGATCGAGCACGGCGCGATGATCGTGGGCTCCCCGGAGACGGCCGCGCGGAAGATCGCCGCGGCCGTGCGGGCCCTGGATGCCGAGCGCGTCCAGTTGAAGGTGAGCACCGGGACGCTGCCGCACGAGCGCATCATGGAGTCGATCGAGCTGTACGGGACGAAGGTCGCCCCTCTGGTGCGCGACATGCTGGCTTGAGCCGGGGTTGCGCACGCCGGTCGGGTGGTTCGTGCGGGTGAAGGCCGTCACCCTGCTGATTGCGCAGCAGTGCGTCCGGGAACCGCCGGAAAACGCTTGCTCTGGCGTGTCGATGTACGCAGAGCAGGGCGGACGACCCCGCGCGGCTACCGGTCGCTCCCGACCGCCCACGATTCCAGGTCGACGACGCGTCCGCAGCGGGCCATCAGGTCGGAGTCGTGCGTGATGACGAGCAGGGATGCGTCCCCGAGCGTGACGAACAGGTCGTCGAGCAGGGCGGTGGCGGTGTCGCGGTCGAGATGCTCGGTGGGCTCGTCGAGGATCACCAGGTCGTATGGCTCCGCTGCGGCCAGCACACGGGCAAGCGCGATCCGCTGGGCCTCCCCGCCCGACAGAGTCGCTCCCTCCTCGCCCACGACCCGGTTCGGGTCGAGTTCCAGGCCGGCTCTGCGCATGGCGTCGGCCACCTGCTCGTCGGTCGCGTCCTTGTTGCCGATCCGCACGTTCTCGGCCAGTGAGGTCGCGAAGATGTGCGCGTCCTGGGCCAGGTAGCCGACGCGTCCCGGCACCTCGATCGTGCCGCCCCTGCTCGGGATGAGCCCCATGACGGTGGCCGCGAGCGTGGTCTTGCCGATGCCCGAGCGGCCGACCAGGGCGACCGACTCCCCGGGAGCCACCGTCAGATCGACGTCGCGCAGGATGGTCTCGGCCTCCGGCCATCCGATCTCCACGCCCTCCAGCCGCAGGCGCTGCGCTGTTCCCGCGGCACCTGCCGGACGATCACCCGAGCCCACCGGGTCGGCCCGCAGAAGGGCCAGGACGCGTCCCAGGGCCGCCCGGGCGCGAGTCAGCGTCTGAGCCGCCTTGGTGAAGTCTGTGAAGACCTCGTGGAGTGCGAGCGGCGTCAAGGCCAGCACCGCGAGGTTGGGCGGCCGCATCGCCCCGGAGGCGACCATCGGCCCGCCGATGACCAGGGCGGCCGCGACCGCGACGCCGGCCGCGAGCAATTGGACGCCCTGGGCGACCCCCCGCGTCCAGGCTCCGCGGCCCTCTGCGACGCGCAGGGTGGCGTCCACGGCGGTCAATCGCGCGGTGGAGGCGTCGGCGGCCCCGTAGGCCACCAGGTCGGTCGCACAGCGCGCTGTCTGCCGCACCTCGTCGGCCAGCCGCCCCCGGGCGGGCACAGCGAGTTCGTCGGCATCGCGCGACCACATCTGCGCCAGCCAGGGGACGATGATGCCCGCGGCCACGGCGGTGCCCAGCAGCACGACCGCGAACAGCGGGCTGAACCAGGCCATGATGATGCTGGTACCGCAGATCACCACGCTCGCCGAGCAGAAGGGCAGCGCGATGCGCACGACGACGTCGACGATCGCCTCGACGTCGGCCGTCGTCCGGACGAGCAGGTCGCCGTGCCGGCGTCCGAGCAGGGTGGTCCGGCTCAGGCGGTCGTAGGTCGACATGCGCAGGGCGCTCTGCATGCGCAAAGCGAGTTCGTGGCCGAGTAGGCGCTCCAGATACCGGAATACGCCCCGGCCGATGCCGAAGAACCGGACGCCGACGGCGGCGACGAGCAGGTAGAGCACGGGTGGGTGCTCCGCGGCCCGGCTGAGCAGCCAGCCGGACACCCCCATGAGCGCAACCGCGCAACCACTCGCCAGGGTGGCCAGCAGCGCCGAGACCGCGAGCCGTCTCGGGCCGTGGTCGACGCGGTTGAGCAGGTCGCCGACCAGCGCGGCCACATCCCTGACGGCGGCTCCCGCGCCGGGTGCCGCGACTGTGGGGCTCATCGGTTCGCCTCCTGCCCGCCGACGGCGATCATCTCGTCAGCGATCCGCAGCAGTGCGGGACGATGGGTGACCAGCAGGGCGCCCACGCCCGCGTCCCGCAGCGCGGCCACGGCGACCGCCTCGGTGGCCTGGTCGAGGCCCGCGGTCGGCTCGTCCAGCACGAGCAGCCGGGCTCCGCCGAGTTCGATGCGCACCAGAGCCCGGGCCAGTGCCACGCGCCTGCGCTCACCGGCCGACAGGCCCTCGCCGTCGTCCCCGACGAGCCGCCCGGCATCCAGCGAGCTCCCGCCCGCCCGGTCGAGCGCGCTGCGCACCTGGGTGTCGCTCGCGCCCTCGAACCCCAGCCGCACGTTGTCGGCGATCGTCCCCCGCAGCAGGCCGGGCTCCTGCCCGACCCATGCGAGTTGGCGGCGCCATGCGTCCATGTCGATCGTGGCCAGGTCGACCCCTCCGACCCTCACCCGGCCGACCGACGGCGGGACGAGCCCCATGAGCACCGCCAACGCGGTCGATTTTCCCCCGCCGGAACGCCCGACCAGCACCAGGGCCTCTCCGGGCCGCAGGGTGAACGACAGGGCGTCGAGGGCGGGCGAATCCGCGCCCGGGTAGGTCACCGACACCTGGTCGAAGACGATCGCGGCCGAGGAGAGATCGGGTGGCGGCTGGTCCCCTCCGGGACGCGAGGAACCGGCCTCGATGAGGGCGAACGCGGCCTCGGCGGCCGCGGTGCCGTCGGCGGAGTCATGGAAGTGCACGCCCACCTGCCGCACCGGGAGGTAGGCCTCCGGGGCCAGGATGAGGATGAACAGGGACGTCGCGAGGTCGAGGTCCCAGTCCACCACCCGGAACCCGACGGACACGGCCACCAGCGCGACCGACAGGGTCGACAGGAGTTCCAGCACCCCGCTCGACAGGAAGGTGATCCGCAGGGTCTTCATCGTCTCGGCGCGGGACGTGTCCTCGGTCTCGCGGAGGCCGCGGAGTTGTGCGCGGGCTCGTCCGAACACCTGGAGGGTCGGCAGGCCGGCGATGAGGTCGGCGAAGTGATTCGCCAGCCGTGTCTGGAAGCGGAAGCGGCGGCGCACCTGGTCGCGGGTCTGCAGCCCGATGAGCACCATGAACAAGGGGATGAGTGGCAGGGTGACCGCGATGATGCCGGCGGACTGCAGGTCGTTGGCCGCGATGACCGCGACCATCAACACAGGGATGAACGCGGCCATCACCAGCTGCGGCAGGTACTTCGAGAAGTAGCCGTCCAGCGCGTCCAGTCCCTGCGTGACCAGGGTGATCAGTGCGCTGCTCGACACCGACGAGTCGGCGGGACGCGCCAGACGAGCGGCCATGATGTCGGTGCGCAGCTGCGACTTGACGGCCGCTGACGCCCGGTGCGCCAGCCACGCGTTGAGCCAGCTCAGCACGCCCCGGACGGCGAACACACCGAGGACCGCCGCCGCCCAGGCGCCCAGGCCGGGCAGGGGACCGGGGAAGTCGGTGGAACGGGTGTCGAAGACCCCGGCGACCGCCCGGGAGATCAGCCAGGCCTGCGCCACGACGCAGACGGCTCCTGCGATCCCGGTGAGAGCGACGGCGACCAGGAAACCCCTGGTCGCCGTCGCGCGTTGGACGAGGCGCTTGTCGAGCGGTGGCGCCAACTCGTATCAGTCCCCTGCGACCGCAGGGGCGGGCACGGGCGACCCGGCGTCGTCCGGGATGTTCTTGACACCGATCCGGCGGCGGAACACGTGGTAGCTCCAGATCGTGTAGGCCAGCACGATGGGGACGAAGATCAGCGCCGCTATGCTCATCAGCCCCAGCGTCCCCTCCGAGCTGGCGGCGACGTACATGTCGAACTGCGTGGCTTCGTCGGCGGGGGCGAATCCGAGCGTCCCGTAGATCTTCACGAAGATGCCGGCGAACAGGGCGACGATCGACACGGCGGTGCCGACGAAGGCCAGGGCCTCATGTCGGCGGGTGAGTTGCAGCACCGCGAAGCCGAGGGCTGCGACCCCGATCAGGCCGATGACCCACAGCGCGGCGGCGCCCGCCCCCGGGTCGAGGAACGGGTTGTCGGACGCCGGGTAGGCGACGTTTCCGACGATCACGAAGAGCAGCATCAGGCCGAGGGCCACGGGGCCGAGCAGCTTGACGATGCCGTGGGCCTTCTCACGTACCTCGCCGTCGGTCTTGAGAGAGAGGAACACGGCCCCGTGCACCATGAACAGGACGACGGTGAGCACGCCGCCCAGCAGGGCGAACGGGCTGAACAGGCTCCAGAAGCCCTGGGTCATCAGCGGCGGGTCGCCGGCCACCGGCATGCCGATCCACATGTTGGTGAAGCCGACGCCGAACACCAGCGGCACGATGTAGGAACCGATCGTCGAGCAGGCGTCGAAGGCGTCACGCCAGTTGTCGCCCGGCTGAAGAGCCCGGTACTCGAACGAGACGCCGCGGATGATCAGGCCCAGCAGCACCAGCACCAAGGGCAGATAGAGGCCGCTGAACAAGGTGGCGTACCAGCCGGGGAAGGCGGCGAACATCGCGCCGCCCGCGGTGAGCAGCCAGACCTCGTTGCCGTCCCAGGTCGGGCCGATGGAGTTGATCATCACCCGGCGTTCGCGCGGGTCCTTGCCGATGATCGGGTACAGCATGGCCACGCCGAAGTCGAACCCTTCGAAGAAGAAGAACCCGATCCACAGCACGGCTTCGAGCAGGAACCACAGGATGATCAGTTGTTCGTGTGACATCTCAGGTCTCCCGGGTCAGTAGGCGAATGACAGGGGTGCGTCGGCGTCCCTGGTGATCTCCGGGACGACCACGGTCTCGGGCAGCCCCTTGGCGATGAAGTAGAAGAACAGCCGCAGGACGATGACCGCGATGATGCCGTACACGGCCGTGAACGCGATCATGCTCGCGAGCACCTCCCCGAAGCTGACGGTCGGGGAGACCGCCGTCCACGTGGGCAGGACCCCCATGACGATCCAGGGCTGGCGTCCCATCTCGGTCAGGATCCAGCCGAACGAGTTGGCCAGCAGCGGCAGGAACGGCAGCACGCCCATCAGCACCTGCCACGGGCGGTTGGCCGGCGGCACGTGGCCCTTGCGGGTGTACCAGAGCACCGCCAGGGCGAGCAGCATGCCGAGGGTGCCGAGCCCGATCATCAGCCGGAAGCTGTAGAAGGACACCATGACGTTGGGCACGGGGTCGACCGACAGTTCCGACAACTCGCTGGCGAACGTCTCCTGCAACTCGGTGCGAGTGCCGTCGTAGGCGGAGTAGCCGTCGGCCAGGTATTCGTCGGTGAGGTCGTTGATGCCCTTGACCTCGGCGTTGGGGTCGTTGAAGGCCAGGAACGACAACACGTAGGGAACTTCCCAGCTGAACACCTTCGTCACATGTGTGATGCCCTGCTCGTCGCGTTCCTGTGTGTAGACGCCCACGATCGCGAACCCGGCTGACGTCGAGGTGTCGAGATGGCCCTCGGACGCCGCCAGTTTCATCGGTTGCAGGCGGCTTTCCACCTGGGCCTGTGCGTGGCCCGAAGCGAACACCACGATGGACGCCGCCAGCAGCACCCACGCTCCGAGCTTGGCCACGTTGCGCCAGGCGTCGGCGTCCGGATGCGAGGTTCCCTCGGGGGCCGACTTCGCGACCTTTGCCAGCTTCCATCCGCCGACACCTGCGAGCAGGGCACCGGCCACCATGAAGCTCGCGCCGATCTGGTGGGGGAAGGTGACCAGGAAGAACGGGTTCGTGAGCAGCGCACCGAAGTCGGTGAGTTCGGCGCGGCCGTTGACATAGGTGGCGCCGACCGGGTTCTGCATGAAGCAGTTCGCCGCGAGGATGAAGATGGCCGAGATCGTGGTTCCGAGCGCCGCGAGGTACATCATGGCGTTGTGGACGCCGCGGGGCAGCTTGTCCCAGCCGAAGATCCACAGCCCGATGAAGGTGGATTCGAGGAAGAAGGCGACGAGAGCCTCGAGGGCCAGGGGAGCGCCGAAGATGTCGCCGACGAACCGCGAATACTCCGACCAGTTCATGCCGAACTGGAACTCCTGGACGATGCCTGTGACCACACCTGCGGCGAAGTTGATCAGGAACAGCTTGGAGAAGAACTTCGTGAGACGCAGCCAGTCGTCGTTCTTCGTGCGCAGCCACAGCGTCTGCATCACGGCGACCATCCAGCTGGTCCCAATGGTCATGGGCACAAAGAAGAAGTGATAGACAGTCGTGATCCCGAACTGCCAGCGCGCGAGAACCTGTGCGTCCATGGCGCGAACACTACACCGGTCGAGACCCTTGTGGACACCACAGTATGCCCCCGGGGGTAAGGGGCGATGGGGGCGTGTGGTATACGGCTGATATAGCCTACTGAATCGACGCCGCCGTCGCCCGGCGATCGGCCGAGTGGTGGCACCCTGCCGCCCGGATTCCCCACCCGTGGCCCGCGCCTCCGGCGTGTGGTTCGCGTTTCCCGCGAATCTTCCGTGATTCCCGCGGGTGCTGTGTGTTCCCGCGGGTGATGTGTGGCCCGCGTAAAGAGCTACGGCCCGCGTGAATACAGGCGGCCCGCCTGAGCCGGGCCGGGGCGGGGCGGTGGGTGCCGCGGGAGGCGTGGGTGGGGACGGATCTAACGGTGTTAGAGTCTTTCTCCGAGAGGGGCGCTCGCCCCGGAAAGGGACTCGCAACCATGCCCACGAACGCACCCGCCGCCGGTGCGGCCGGCAAGCGGAACGGTTTCACCGCCCGCGACCTCGCCCTCGTCGCCGTCTTCGCAGGGGTGACCGCAGCCCTCGGCCTCGTCCCCCCGATCTACACGCCGTTCTCGCCGGTGCAGATCACCGCACAGAACCTCGGCGTCATGCTCGCCGGGGCCATCCTCGGTGGACGCCGGGCCTTCGCGTCCCAGGCCTTGTTCCTCGCCCTGGTGGCCCTCGGGTTGCCACTCCTGTCGGGTGGACGCGGGGGCATCGGCGTCTTCGCCGGCATCACGTGGGGCTTCCTCATCGGTTACGCGGTCGTCGCCGGGCTGCTCGGCTGGGTCACCTACCGGGTGGGCGCGCCCTACTCGCTGTGGAAGGGCCTCATCATCAACCTGATCTTCGGGTTGCCCGTGACGTACGCCTTCGGCATCCCCGGCATGATGATCTCGGGTCACCTGACCCTCGCGCAGGCCGTGGCCGGCAATCTCCCCTTCCTGCCGGGCGACGCGATCAAGGCCGTGGTCGCCGCGGTGGTCGCGAAGGGCGTCCACACCGCATACCCGGGCCTGCTCCCCTGGCGCGGCCGGAAGGCGCCGGTGCCGCAGGAGACCCCTTCGCAGGAGACCCCGGGATCAGGTGAGGTCGCGGCGACCCTGAGTGGGGATGGCGCCGTCGGCCATGAGTGAGGCGGTCCGCATCGAGGCCGAAGGGGTCAGCCACGTCTACGGCCAGGGTGGCCCCCAGGCCCGTGAGGTGCTGCACGACATCACCGTCAGCCTCGAGCAGCGGCGCATCGGAGTGATCGGGCACAACGGATCGGGCAAGTCGACCTTCGTCCGCATGCTCGACGCCCTGCACGTACCGACGCAGGGAACCATTCGGGTGGACGGGCTCGACACCGCGACCCGCGCCCGCGACGTGCGCCGTATGACCGGCTTCCTGTTCACCGATCCCGACAGTCAGATCATCATGCCGACCGTGGCCGAGGACGTGGCCTTCGGGCTGCGCAAGTCGAGCCTGTCGAAGGCCGAGATCGCCGCGCGTGTGGATGACACGCTGGCGCGTTTCGGCCTGGCCGGGCATCGTGATCATCCCGCCCACCTGCTGTCGGGGGGGCAGAAACAACTGCTGGCACTCGCCTCGGTGCTCATCACCTCGCCGCGGCTCATCGTGATGGACGAGCCCACCACCCTGCTCGACCTGCGCAACGCCCGGCAGATCGGCCGGGTGATCGGCGACCTGCCGCAGACGGTCGTCCTCGCCACCCACCACCTCGATCTGCTGCGCGACTTCGACCGGGTGCTGGTGTTCGACGGGGGACGAGTGGTCGCCGACGGCACGCCCGGCGAGGCCGTCGCCGCCTACCAGGAACTCATGGACGCCGACCCCGACGGGGACCTTCCTGGGGCCAGGACCGGGGTCTGAGGTGCTCGGGGCCAGCACGCTCGGCCTGTTCCGCCCGGGCACTTCGCCGCTTCACCGCCTCCCGGCGGCGGTCAAGCTCGCCGCCCTGGTGCTGCTCGGGATCGCCTCGGTGTGGCTTCAGCGGGAATGGTGGCTGGTCGTCGCCGCGTTCGCCCTCGTGGGAGTCGCCTACGGGATCGCCGGATACGGTCCGTTCCTCCTGCTCCGGCAGGTACGCCCGATGGCCTGGCTCCTGGTGTTCACCGCCGCCATGAACTGGTGGACCGCCGGCTGGGAGCGTGCGATCGCGGTCACGGTGATGATCGCCGTCCTGGTGTGTGCCGCCGCGCTGGTCACCCTCACCACGCCCACGACCTCGCTGATCGACGTGGTCGTCCGGGCCGCGGCACCCCTGCGCCGCTTCGGCGTGGACGCCGAGCGGCTCGGCCTCATCCTGTTGCTGGGCATCCGGTGCGTCCCCGTGGTCGCCGGCCTGGCGCGGGAGGTGCGCGAGGCTCAGATCGCACGGGGGGCGACCAACAGCCTGCGGGCCTTCGCGGTGCCCCTGCTCGTCCGCGCGCTGAGGGACGCGGACTCGATCGGCGAGGCGCTCATGGCCCGCGGTCTCGACGACTGAGGTCGGGCCCGGCTCAGTTCGTGGAACTCGTCCCGAGGACGACCGGCGCTGCCTGCGCGATTCCGGCCTCGTCGGTCCACTCCAGATCCACCCGGTCGCCTGGATCGGTGGACTCCACCAACCTCAGCAACGCGTTGGCGGTCTCGACGGCAATCCCGCCGAAGGCGGTGATCGTCGAGCCGGGGGAAAGGCCCGCGACCTCGGCCGGGGATCCGGGTTGGACGTAGGTGACGGCCGGTCTGTCCGCGGCCCCGAGCGACACCCCGAGCCAGGCCGCGGGCCCGATCCTGGTGTGCTCGGTCTCGTGGCCCGCGACGATGTCGTCCACGATCTCCAGCGCGCTGCCGATGGGGATGGAGAAGGTCGTCATGTCGTTCGAGACGCGGGTGCGCCCGGCGCTGGTCATGCCGACCACCTCGGCGTCGGAGTCGAAGGTCGGGCCGCCGGAGTAGCCGGGGATGGCTCCGGCGGTCGAGCGGATCAGCCCCGACAGCGTGTCGGTTCCGTACATGCCGAAGTTGGACGGCAGGGTGACGCTCGCATCGACCGAGGTCACCGATCCGCCCGATCCGACCAGGACACCACCCCCGTCTGCGTTGCCGACGGCTGTCACCTGGTCGCCCACGGCCAGGCCGTCGTGGTCGATGGCAGCGGGCTGGAGCCCGGAGGCCCCCGCGAGTTGAAGGAGCGCGACGTCGGCCCACATGTTGCGCCCCACAACGGTCGCGTCGTAGGTGTCACCGGTGGTGGGAACCTCGACGGTGAGCGCGAACGTGTCGGCGACCACGTGATAGTTGGTCAGGACGAGTCCCGAGTCGGTCAGGACGATGCCCGACCCCGCGCTCTCGCTGTCGGTCAGTTCACCCCAGACGAGGACGACCCCGACGCTGAGATCAGGGGTGACGGTGACCTGATGGGTGCTCGTCGGGTTCTGCGCCGGGCGCTGGACCTGGGGCAGCGGGTGCCGGGTGATCGGCGTCGACCGATTGCTGGGGGTCGCCCCGTCCACGATCCAGGCGCCGGCGGCGCCGAGGGCGAGCGCCAGGACGATGATCGCCGCCACGACCTCCCGCCACAGGGGCACGACGGGCTGGGTGGCCGTCCGCTGCCCGGCACCGTGAACGGCCTGGAGGCTGCCCGCACCCTCGCCACCCCACGGCTGACCCTGCGGGGCCGGCCACTGGGTCGGCGCCTGCCAGCCGGTCGGCTGCTGTGACATGTGGGGCTCCTTGCGACGGTGCGCTCAGTCTATTCCCGCCCGCCGAAGATCCGAGCTCGTGAAGCGGCGACGCGCCTGCCCAGGGGCCGACCTGGACAGTCCCCGCGTCCCGGTGGCCGCGGCGGGTATCGTCTGATCGGCGATGCCGCGAGAACGCGATCGGCGGACGAGCCCGGTGACGAGCACACCCCGGGTCGTCCGCCCGGAAGCCGGTACCGGAAGGGCAGTGCGATGACGATCAATTTCGGGGCCCGTGGCCACGATGTGACGTGGGCGAGGACGCCGGAGGAACTGGCGGACGGGCTGGCAGGTTACGGCGTGCACAATGTGCAGCTGGCGCTCGGCAGATCCTTCCCGGCGCTGAGCGGCGGCGGGCAGGTCAACCCGGGCATGGGTGCCTATTTCCGGCGGGTGATGGCCGACCGTGGCGTCCAGATCGCGGTGATGGGTTGCTACAGCAACATCATCGATCCGGACCCCGAGCGGCGGGCCGGGGTGCTCGCGACGTTCGAGGCGTACCTCCGCAACGCCCGCCATTTCGGCGCTCCGATCGTGGCGACCGAGACGGGGACCGTCAACCGGGAGGGCTTCGCCTACACGACGGCGAACTTCACCGACGACGTGTACGCGGAGACCGCGAGGGTCGTGAGGCGGCTCGTCGAGTACGGCGAGCGCGTCGGCACGATCGTCGGCATCGAGCCGGGGGTCAACCATCCGATCCACGACCTCGATCGTGTCGAGCAGCTTCTCGGCGACGTCGACTCCCCGTTCCTGGGCATCGTCCTCGACCCCACGGCGCTCCTCGACCCTCACGCGCCCACCGATCCGGCCGCCATGACGGACGAGGCGTTCGATCGCTTCGGCGACCGGATCGTCGCCGTCCACGTCGACGACTACCGTCTCGAGGAGGGAAAGGTCGTGCGCTGCGACATCGACGAGGGTGTCCTCCCCGTGGGCAGCATCCTGTCGACCGTCAGCGCACGCAGGCCGCATCTGGTGGTCGTCATGGAGGAGACCACGAACCAGGCCATCGCGAGGGCGGTCGACCGATACGGGAGCCTGTGAGGGTGCCGGAGCTGGCGCACCCGGGGTTTCCGCGTGCGCGTCACCGCGTCGAGGTCTCGTCGGGTCGCGGGGTGCCGGGGTCGGCGTCCGGACCGATATCGGTGAAATGGACGATGTCGGGATTGCGGCTCCGCCGGATGAACTCCTTGGTCGTCATGTCGAACTCCTGTTTGAAGCAGCGCAGGAAGTGCGTATAGGACGAGAACCCGCACATGCGGTAGACGCTCTGGGCGCTCCCGTAGGCGGTGAGAAGGTCCTTGCTGTGCAGGAGCCTCTTCTTGAGGGTGTACTCGTGAAGGTTGAGCCCGGTGCTCTTCTTGAACTCGCGGGACAGGTAGTACTTGTTCACGAAGAACGCCTTGGCGATCGTGTCGAGCGACAGATCGGCGTCCAGGTTGTCGCCCACGTGGTCCATGACCGCGGCGACCAGTGACGACACGGGGCGGTTGTAGGGCACGACGTCCTTGTCGGAGCCGAGGAATGCCTGGTTGAGCAGGATCATGAACTCGATGAAGTGGTTCTCGTAGAGCAGGTCCGAGCCGAAGTCGTCCTCCTGGTGCTCGTCCAGGCGCGTGATCTGTGAGCGGAGCCACGTCGGATCGACGCGGATCACATGGCTCGCGGGCTTGCCGTTCTTGGCGAAGCATGCGTTGAGGTCCGACCTGCCGGTCGAGCGGGCCGCCAGGAACTCCTCTCTCACATGGACATAGGCGCGCTCGTAATAGGCGCTGGATTGTTTGACGATGTTGTGCAGGTCGTTCCTGTGGACGAGCGTCACGGTTCCGGGCTCCGTCGGATATTCATTTCCGCCCAGATGAAAGACGCCGGTCCCTTCGAGAACGCAGTTTATCTCGTGGAAATCGTGATAGTGAAGGCTGGCGTGCTCGACCACGGCATGGTCGACGTGGTAGATCTCGAAGCGGTTGGAGATCAGTGTGTTCACGATCACCGCGCGTCGTTGCATCATGGCACATCCCCTCCGTGGCCTTGCGGGAAAGATAGCACCGCGGCGGGCTCGGGCCCGGCAAGCGTCCCCACGCGCGCGGACGAACCGGCGGACGAGACGAGATTCCTTGTTCGCAAGCACAGATGCTTGGGTACGGCCGGTATGCCTCGTTCGGGCGGTCTGCAAGAGAACATAGCTTCTGGGCAATAGCTGCTAGCTTGCACACCTACTCAGGCCACTCGGCGGTGCGTACGATCATCTCCCGGACAGGCTTCAACGATGATCCCGGGGAGAGGGAATATGCCTCACGAGAACAAGCTCACCAGAGAGCTGATCGAGCGCCGAATCGATGACATGATTTCTGATCTGACGACGATCAGGGACGATTCAGGTGAATTCCTTCTGCGCTTTGATGACATGGTCGTCGACGACAAGAGCTGGGACGTGTGGAATTGGCCCCAGGGCGTCGGCCTGTACGGGATCTACAAGAATTACAGGATCACGAAGAACCCGATGGCACTGAAGGTCGTGCAGGACTGGTTCGACGAGGCCCTGAAAAAGGGCAGCCCGCCCAAGAACGTCAACACGATGGCACCGCTCCTGGCGATGGCATGTCTCTACGAGGAGACGGGGGACTGCCGCTACGTTCCCTACCTCGATCAGTGGGCGAAGTGGGTCATGTACGACATGCCGCGCACCCACGACAACGGCCTGCAACACATCACCTACGCGGGCCCCAACACCCAGCAACTCTGGGACGACACCCTCATGATGACCGTGCTCCCGCTGGCCAAGATCGGCCGGCTGCTCGACCGCCCGGAGTACGTCGAGGAGGCGAAATACCAGTTCCTGGTGCACGCGAACTACCTCATGGACCGCAGGACCGGCCTGTGGTTCCACGGATGGTCCTTCGACAGGCGCGACAACTACGCCGGAGCCCTGTGGGCCCGCGGCAACTGCTGGGTCACCATCGCCATCCCGGAGTTCCTGGACATCAGCCGCCTCAAGGCCGGTGACCCGGTCAGGGACTGGCTGGCGTCGATCCTGTCCGATCAGGTGGCCAAGCTCGCCGAACTCCAGGACGAGTCGGGCATGTGGCACACGCTGCTCGACGACCCGGCGTCGTACGTCGAGTCGTCGGCCACCGCGGGCATCGCGTACGGGCTGCTCAAGTCGGTGCACGAGCGCTACATCGACCCGAAGTACGCCGATGTGGCGCACAAGGCTGTCGCAGCGCTCGCCGAGCGGATCAACGAGTCCGGCGAGGTCCAGGACGTCTCGGTGGGAACCGGTATGGGCGAGGACCTGGACTTCTATCGGCGGATCGACAAGACGGCCATGCCGTACGGCCAGTCGCTCACGGTCCTGTGCTTCACCGAATATCTCCTCTCGTTCTGCTGAGTCGCCGGGAGATCCCTGCTCGTCCACATCCGAAACAGTTCCGGGAAATCGGGACGGAAAGGTTCGATCGATCATGAAGATCGCACTTGTCAATGAGAACTCCCAAGCCGCGAAAAATGCCGTCATCTTCCAGGCGCTGAAGAAGGTCGCGGACGCGAAGGGGCACGAGGCGTTCAACTACGGGATGTACGGGGTCGACGGTGAGAGTCAGCTCACCTACGTCCAGAACGGACTGCTGGCCTCGATCCTGCTCAACTCGAAGGCCGCGGATTTCGTGGTCACCGGTTGCGGCACCGGTGAAGGCGCGATGATCGCCTGCAACAGCTTTCCCGGTGTGGTCTGCGGTCTCGCCGTGGAACCCACCGACGCCTACCTGTTCTCGCAGATCAACGGCGGCAACGCGCTGTCGATCCCGTATGCGAAAGGGTTCGGCTGGGGCGCCGAACTCAACCTCGAGCTGATCTTCGAACGGCTCTTCGCGGAGCCGATCGGCGGCGGTTACCCCAAGGAACGTGCGGTGCCCGAGCAGCGCAACGCCCGCATCCTCTGGGACCTGCGGGCCGCGATCCACAAGCCCCTCATCCAGGTGCTCGCGGAGATCGACCAGGACTTCCTCGCCGAGACCGTCGCCGGCGAGAGGTTCGCGGAGTACTTCGCCGGGAACGCCGAGGCCGGGCCGATCAAGGACTACATCTCGTCCCTGTTCGCCTGAGCGGACGGGCACGTAGCCAGATCTTCGCCGGCGACGAGTACGAGACCAGGCCGTGCCTTCGGGTACGCCGGCTGTGCCCCGCCACGTACGACGGGCCGGCGAAAAACCACCCGGGCCTCCTCCTGGCCGGGTGAGCCACCATCTCAATTCGACACGATCAGAGTTGATCCATTCCGTCAGGAAGATCAGGGTTGATCAATTTCCATTAAGGAATCCACGTGACCATGGAAACACATCAGGTGCCGGACACCTCACCAACCGACCAGAAATCATCGGCACGCAATCTACGACATGCCGCAGCCAGCGGCTGGATCGGAAGCGCGCTCGAATACTACGACTTCACGCTCTATTCCCAAGCCGCTGCGCTGATATTCCCCACCATCTTCTTCCCCTCGACCAACCCGGCCATGGCGATCATCACGTCCCTGGCCACCTACGGTGTCGGTTATGTCGCGCGCCCCATCGGCGCAGTGGTCCTCGGCGGGTTGGGCGACCGCCACGGCCGAAAGCACGTCCTCGTGATCGCCATGCTGCTGATGGGGTTCGCCACCTTCGGTGTCGGCCTCCTGCCGACGTACGGGCAGGTCGGCGTCCTGGCCCCCGTTCTTCTGGTGGTCCTCCGGTTGGTGCAGGGCTTCGCGGTGGCCGGTGAGCTGGGCGGGTCCAACGCACTGGTCGTCGAGCACGCGCCGGACGCGAAACGTGCGTTCTTCGCGAGCTTCAATCTGCAGGGCTCGCAGATCGGCAGCATCCTGGCGATCCTGATCCTGCTCCCGCTGGCGTCCGCGCTTCCCAAAGAGGCATTCGAGAGCTGGGGGTGGCGTGTTCCGTTCCTGCTGAGTGCGATCGTCGTCGTCGCCGGGTACATCATCCGGCGCACCGTCGAGGAACCCGCGGTCTACCTGGAGCAGGCCGCCGAGGCCAAGAAGCACAAGGCCCCGGTGGTGGAGGTCTTCACCCGCTACCCGCGCGTGGTGCTGATCTGCATCGTCTGCACCCTCGCCAACGTCATCGGCACGGCGACTCTGGTCTTCGGCGTCGCCTACGGCAAGCAGGAAAGCTACGGCATCGGGTTCACGACCAGCGAGTTCCTGTGGATCACCCTCATCATCAACGCCGCGTCCGCTGCGACGATCCCGCTGTTCGGCAAGCTCTCCGACAAGTACGGGCGGCGCATCCCGATGATCATCGGGACCCTGGGCGGCGGCATCATGTCCATCCCGTACCTCTACGCCGTCCAGGCGAAGAACTTCTGGCTGGTGCTGGTCTTCGGCTTGCTCGCCATGTCGGTCTTCTTCCAGATGTGGAACGCCACCTTCGCGACGGCCTACCAGGAGCAGTTCCCGGTGCGCCTGCGCGTCACAGGCTTCGCCGTCTCCCAGAACGTCGGCCTGATGCTGGCGGCCTTCGCGCCGAGTGTCTTCAGTGCGATCGCCCCTCCGGGAACGCAGAACATCCCGCTGGAGATCGGCCTCACGACCCTGTGCATCACCGTGGTGGCGGCGGTGGCGGCACTGTTCCTGCGCAACGCCAACGGCAAGAGCCTGGAGGCGTAACCGGGCCGGGAACCCCCGGGCCTTCGCTGGACGAGAACGGGGATCGCGTCGCCGCGACACGCTGGGTGGCGACGCGATCCCGCATTCTCGTCCGACGGTCACCCGACGACGGGGAAGCACACCTCGGTGACCCAGCTGCTCGGATCGGGATTCTGGGCCGGGCCGACTCGGTAGATGTCGAACATCGGCCCGGTGGCCAGGTCGTGCTCGGCGATGTAGGCGCCGATCGCGGCCGTGACACCCGGCATCTGTGAGTAGTCCCCGGTCAGGGTCGCGGTGACGATGTCCTGCGACGGCTGGACGCGGCAGACCAGGGGTGCCACCGGATCAAAGGGTGCCGCCACCTGCACCCAGGCCTCGACATCGACATCGGTGTCACGGTATTCGGTGTCGTGGAAGGTCGCTCCGCAGATTCCCCCGGCGGGAAGCGTGGCGCCGGAGCGTTCCAGCAGAGGCATGATCTCGTTCCAGAGCAGCCCCTCGTCCGCATAACCGGGGAGGGTCTTCCGCAGGGAGGCGACAGTCATCTCGGGAATGGTCATGGTGCGCACATCGGTCATCTCGGGTCTCTCCTTCAAGGTGGAACCAACACGGTCAAGGGCTGCGAGTCGTGCGTGTACCTCGTCGCGGGCCGAGCGCAGTCGCTCCCGCTGGGCCGCGATCGCGGCATCGACCCTTGCTGGATCGTCGATGCCGTCGAGGAGGCCACGTATCGCCTCGACGGGGAACCCGGCATCGCGCAGTTGGACGATCAGATGCGCGTCCACGAGTTGCCGTGCCCGGTAGTAGCGCCGCCCGGTGAACGGGTCGACCTCCGCGGGCTCGAGCAACCCGTGTTCCTGGTAGTGACGCAGCATCCGCACGCTGATCCTCGACAGAGTCGAGAACACACCGATCCGCAGCGGCCCGCCTTCATCGTGATCCATGTCCACACCCAACACCCTCACACGATGGCAGGTTCAAGCTCACATGATGGCAGGTTCAAGCCGAACAGCCGGATGGGCCGTCGCACCCGGGAGTGCGACGGCCCATCCGTCGTGATGGAGACCCAGGATCAGCCGAACCGGACCTGACGTCCGATCGTCCCGACCAGCGAGGCGCGGTAGGCGTCGCTCGACAGCCGTTCGAGCTCGGCGTGAGCCTTCGCGGCGCGATCGGCCAGGTTGAGCCGTCCGATGACCGACTCGTTGCCGGGCTCGGAGGCGAACGCCTGCAGGTGCTCGAGGCCCTGCCGCTGATGCTCCACCTCGGCGGCCTGCTTGGCGTCGAGGCGGGCGGCGTACCAGTCGCTGGCGAGCACGCTCTCGCGGGTGAACAGCTCACGGAACTCGGGCGAGTCGAGCTTCCATCCCTCGGCCGTCTGGCCGTTGGCCATGATCTCCAGCAGCCCCTTGAGCGGGGGCACCGCCAGTTCGATGCCGTTGTCGCGGAAGTACGCCTCGGCCACCCGCTGGTGGGTGGTGACGATGACGTCCATGCTCTCGGCGAAGATCGCCGCGTCCTGCAACTCGGGACGCAGCATCTCGTCGGTGAACACCACGTCGGGATGCAGGAAGATGCGCCCGAAGTAGGTGGTCGCGAAGCGCTCGTTCATGCGGTAGCCGAGCCGCGAGGCCAGGATCGTGCGGTCCTCGTACTCGAAGTCCTCGAGCTTGTCGAGGTAACCGTCACGGATCAGCACGTCGGCGCGGCGCTCGTCCGGCCACATGCGGCTGAAGAGCTCCGGCACCAGCATCGAGATGTCGTGGTCGACCTTTACCTTCGGGCCGATGTAGCCGGCCGAGCTGAGCCAGCCGTCGTACCCGGTGATGGCGTACGACAGGAAGGCCGCGTTGAGGTCGATGATCGGAGGCATCGCGTTGAACGGGCCCTTGGTGAGAGCGCCCTCGCTGCCCGCGCCGGTCGTCGAGGGCGACTTGCCGGTCATCGAGCTGATGAACTCCATGAACAGTTCGGGCAGTTCCATGTAGTGCAGCGGGTTGTACACGCACAGCGGCGGCACACCCTCTTCCTTCGGGTTGTTGCGACGGCCCGCGGCGACGATGTCGACCGACAGGGGTGCGAACTGGGTCGTCGGAAGCTTGCGCACCAGATGGGACGCGAGCTCGGCGGCAGCCGTGGCCTCCGGGTTCGACACATCGGGGCGCACCTGCAGGTAGCGGGGGTTCTTCGAGCGCTTCCCGTTGACCAGACGCGGCTGGTCAGAGGCGATCCAGTACTTGGGCGACTCCTCGTCGTCCTTCCCGGAGACCTGGCTGATCAACTGCTGCATCGGCTCGGTGTACTCGCTGAAGACCTGTGCGTTGCTCTTCAGCTCGCGCGCGTCGGCGTGGGTCAACGGCTCGAAGTTGGAGATGAACGTGCCGGACTGGGCCAGGTCGTGCTCGGTCTGCCTGTCGTAGCCACGGTGGATGGCGTCGTCCGGGCGCTGGAACAGCAACTGCTCGCAGTTGAGGACGAACTTGCGCGGCAGCCCCTCCTGGTTGCCGAAGCCCGCGGGCGCCTGCTCGAACGGGGGACACACCGTGGAGGCCGTGATGTCGTCCTCGGTCTGCACCTTGATCGCCGGGCTGTAGTCCGGACGCAGGCTGAACAGCCGCCAGCTCCCGTCGGGCTGGAACCCGACGCGCAACTGATTGGCGATGACCTTGTCGCCGTCGAGCCGCAACGCGTTGCCGGGCCGGCCGTTCATGATGCCGACGCTGAAGTGGCTGCGCCAGTCGGTGCCCCACTCCGGCTTGTAGTAGCGCTTGACGGTGAACAGGAGTTCCTTGACGTGCGCCGGGATCGAGCGCAGGAAGTGGTTGTAGTCGTCGGTGTACTCGCTACGCGGCGTGAGCAGCTTGATGACCGAACCGAGGCTGCGCTTGTCCGACAGGATCGGGCGGCGGTCCTTGCCCACCCGCTCAGGGTCGCTGAAACGATCGGAGAAGTCGGAGTCCAGCAGGCGCTGCACCTGGCGCATGTCGTCCTCGAAGTCGGCCGCGTAGGCGTTGCCGAAGACGAACGCGTCGCTGATCGACTTGCTGATCTCGCTCTTGCCGCCGCCCGACACCGTCGAGGGCTTGTGGCACTCGGTCGAGATCGGCGACACCCCGACCAGGTGCCACTGCGTCTCGTCCATCTCGCGATGCTTGGCGAAGATGCGGTAGCCGTTCGGGGTGATGTACACCTTCCCGGCGAGCAGCTTGACCTGGCTCGTGCCCGCGTCGGACGCCCAGGTGACCGTCTGGTCGCGCATGCTGTAGGTGGCGCCGCCCGGCACGAGGACGATGTGCGGCTGCTGCAGGTCGAGCGCATGGCCCTCCGGCTGCAGTTGGAAGCGCTCCGGCTCGCGGGCGATCACGTCGGCCAGCGTGTAGTCGGCCGGCGTGTACCCGTCGGTGAACTCGTTGCCGAGGTTGTACGCGGGGAAGACGAGGGCGCCACCCGAGTGCTCCTCCTCGGCGCAGCCCAGCAGGTTGGCCGCGTAGGACAGCTGGGTCTTGACCTCTTTCTTGCAGTAGCCGAAGTAGTTGTCGGCGATCACGGTGACCATGACGCCACGCTCGTCGCGTGCGCAGACCTTGAAGGCCTGGCCGCCGTTGTAGAGGTCGTCCTCGTTCTTCCAACACTGGCCGTCGCGGCGCTGGCGCTCCGTGGCGTCGTCCCAGTGCGGCATGCCGAGGCTCTTCTTGGTCACCTTGGTGAGGTGCGGGGCCAGGATGACACAGCCGGTGTGCCCCGACCAGCCGGTGGGATCGAGAGCGGCGTCGTTCTCGGGCAGCTGCGGGTCGCCCGCGTTGCCGAAGATGCCTTCGACGAAGTCGAGGTTGCAGACCAGGCCGCCGGGGACGATGAAGCGCGTCTCCATCGTCTTGCGGACGCTGCCACCGGGAACCTCCGGGACGACGAGCGGGCGCATGAGCAGCGAGACGAAGCACGCGGCCGGCTCGGCCTGGCCGGCGGTGTAGGGCAGCACCATGTCCTCGCGCGGGGGCTGGAAGGCGAGTTCCAGCAACTGGGCGAAGACATCACGGGTCACGACGATCTTGTCGTCCGGGATGGGCAGGCCGCCCTCGGCCACGTGGAAGACGCCGGCCGTGGTGCGGCGGTCGTTCGCGGGATTGTGCAGCACGCCGTTGGTGAGCCGGTAGCTCGACAACAGCGCGGAGTGGAACTCGTCGCCGTCCGCCGGCAGGCTGAGCCCACGGGCGAGCCCCGCATGATCGAGGATCAGGGTCTGCTTGGGGAGTTGCGGCCGCGCAACTGCACCCTCGAGGTAATCGTCCAGGAAGTCCTGGATGCGCTGGTCCGCAGGGCTGAGCCGATCTGACAGGCGGCGAGAAAGTTCGCGCTGGCGGGCGAGCAGGGGCTCAACGAGGCCGATCCCGCTCTCCGTCTCGGCTGGTCTCGGCAGCTCGAGGAGAGCCAGCCGCAGGTTGATAGCCGCATTCAAGGTGTCCGAAGCCATGGCGCCAGTCTCCCAGAATGGTTTTTCGAGCGGGAGGGCGGACCAGAACGTGGAGCAACAAAGTCTTTGTGTTGCCATATGTTGCCAAAGTGTCGGCATGGCTGCCGCATCCGGGTACGATCAGCGGCCCGAAGCCTGCGGGTCGCCTCCGTGCTGGTCGCGCCAACGCTGCCGCTCGCGGGCGATCACGTCCCGCCAGGGCAGGAACACCGTGCCGTTCGTCCGGGTGTCCAGCCTGCGGGCCCGGCCCCGTGCACGGAGGAAAGCGGCCAGCCCGAGCCCCTGCATGACGAACTGGGTGGACATCGCGATGCGGAAGTCGGTGCGGGTGTAGCCGCCGCCCAGAAGGTCGAGCGTGAGGCCGATCATCCACGTGGTGACCAGGCACGAGATGAATCCCCCCATGACGACCACGCCGGTGGCCGTGCCCGTGTGGGCCTTCCGGTTGGCCGTGCGGGCGATGTCGTAGCTGACGTTGCCCCCCGGCTCCGCGGCGCCCGAGCCGAGGCACATCAGCGCCAGCAGCCAGTAGGGCGCCTGCCCGGGCCAGGCGAGGACGGCGACCCACGGCGCGGCCCCGAGCACGAAGCCGATCAGCACCAGGGTGCTGCGGCGCAGGGGGTGGCGTCCGGTCATGTAGCCCTGCACCAGGCCTGACGCGGCGCTCGCAGCCCAGCGCCAGACGAACAGCGAGCCGGCCTGCGCCGGGGTGTAGCCCTCGCCCTGCACGAGGAAGGGCTGCCCCCACATCATGATCAGGTTCATCGACCACGAGGACGCCACCCAGTGCCCGAAGAACGCGGTCTGGGTGCCGGGCTGGCGCAGCACCTCGAACAGTTGCCCGCGGGTCCCGCCGCCGGGACGCGGTCCCGTCGTGACGACGGCGCCGGCAGGGGCGTTGCGGATGCACAGGAACGCCAGACAGGCCGCCAGCAGGCCGACGGCGGCGGCACCCAGGAGGCCCGTCGTCCAGCCGTCGGTGTGGACGAGCGCGGCGAACGGGAAGGCGCTGAGGAGTTGGCCGGTGGCTCCGAGGATCGCCGTCATCTGCGTCGCCAGCGGCACCCACCGGGCGGAGAACCACTGGGGCAGGAGCCGGCTCGTCGGGGTCCAGGTGAAGGAGTCGCCGAGGGCGACCAGTGCGCGTCCCGCGATGGCCACGGGGACGGAGTCGGTGAACGCGAGGATCACCTGCCCGGACATCATCACCAGCGCCCCGGTCGTGATCACGGCCCGGGATCCGAAGCGGTCGGCGAGCAGTCCGGCAGGTACCTGCCCGAGGGCGTAGACGAGCAGTTGGAGGACCACGAACATGCTGACGACGCTGGCGCCGGCGGAGAACCGTTGCGCCGCCTCCAGCCCGACCACGCCGAACGAGGTGCGCTGCAACACGGCCACCGTGTAGGCGAACAGCGCTGCCAGATACACCACGGCCGTCCGTGTGGGATTGATCCCATAGGGTTTGGACGCCGTGCTCACGCACGAAGTCTCTCACGGGGGACGCCGCCGGGGAGACGGGTGAGGTCACCTGACGGACGCGGTCGAGCCGGGTACGGACGCGGTGGCGCGGCGACGCGCGCGATGGCAGTGCGCCTGGTCGGTCGTGGGACCGCGGTTGCGCCGCGGATCGCCCCCGGAAAGGGTTGGGCCCCGGTTTGTCTGCAGACAACTGGGGCCCGAGGTGGGCCGAAGATGGTGTGACGCTTCCGGCCACCATGAACACATCGGAAGGTCCCGCCGGCCCGTCACCTTACCGGCGTGGTGAGGTTCATCCCCCGCCCGTGAGCCCTCCCCAATGTTCATCGACGCTCTTCGCATCGTGTGCCATATTCTTAGTTCACCTTGAGCCGATGAACAACTCGGTACGAGAAACTACGTCGACGTAATTTGGTCCCGCACAGCTCGGTCCACAGCCCCCACGGTGGAAGTGCACAGGCTCGGGTGACTTCTCCCCAGGGTTGTCCACACCGTCTGTGGACAACCCTGGGGCTCTCGTGCCCGCCGTGAACCCTGATCTCCGCGCGCCGATCGTCTGGATGATCGGAAAGTCCGGGCCGCGCAGCCGCAACAGCAGATATGTCGATGACTAGGTAAGACAACTGTTTCGTTTAGTGAGGACAACTCAGTTGCGTAAATGCTCGGGATTCGGAATGCCTGTGGATACCTTCGTGTTGTCCGAAGCGACAAGACCAGATACAACGCAGGAGGTGCCCAGGATGATCAAGTTCTTCCAGGACCTGATGGATCGCTACTTCGACAGCGTCACCGAGTTGACCGAGTACCAGGAGCGCCTGAAGCGGCAGACCGCGGCGCGCTGAGGCCGCACCAGGCGTCCCACGAAAGCCCCTGAGAGGAAGCCGACAATGTTCAAGACAATCGACCACGTCAGCGACCGGTACTTCGAGCCGCCGGCCGGACAGCCGGAAGTGGCGGTGTTCCGGTTCCTGAGCCGCTTGTTCGCTCACCAGCGCTGACACGACTCGTCCACACCAAACCGAACGGCATCAGAAGGAGTGACATCATGTACGGACTTGTGAAGCTGATGGGAGCTCGTTACCGCGAAGCGGCACGCGAACTGGCGGCGCACCTGAACGACGCCCATTCGAACGACCCTCTCATGTACGACGCCCGGCCGGACAGCTTCGTCGGCTGACACCCGGTCGGACGGAGCATCCCGAACACAACACAATCCCCGCCGGAGGGTTTCCGGTACCATCGAGGGCCTCATCCCACAGCGACGTGGTGATGGGCCGTTTTCATGTTCGGGCCGCGACGTCGTTGCCGATTCGGGCGGCGCGATCGGCCCCGGGCCTAGGGAAACGCTGATCAACGATCCCTGAGCCTGTCGAAGGTCCCTGAGCCTGTCGAAGGGTCGTGGAACTTGCTCAACGGTCCCTGAGCCCGTCGAAGGTCCCTGGAACTTGCTCAACGGTCCCTGAGCCTGTCGAAGGGTCGTGGAGCTTGATCAACGGTTCCCTGAGCCTGTCGAAGGGTCGTTGAACTGCCGTCCGGCAACGGGCTTCGACAGGCTCAGCCAGCGTTGCCCGCATTGATCAGCGGTTCCCTAGATTCCCAGGGACATGCCGCGCAGGGCTTCGACAGCCTCGGGGCGACCGTCGAGAGTGACGTGCGCGGCGTCTGACCGACCGTACAGCCACAGCACCAACTCGCCGGCCTCGCCGCGCAACGTCACGGGCGAGGGGCCAGTCGAGACGGCGTAGACCTCGTCGGTGCGCACGCCGTCGCGAATCCGCTCCAGCACCACCCCGGTGGGACTGCGGCGCAGACGGAGGCGGGCCATCGACACCGCCTGATGCCACAGCCAGTCGTCGCGGTCGGGCGCGATGATGCGGGGCTGGACGACGTGCCCGCCGCCGCGGCGCAGGTCCTCGTGGTGGACGAAGAACTCGAGCGCGTTGACCCGCTCGTCCACCCACGGCCACGACATCGGGTTGAACCGGCCCGGGCCGCGGCGCACGAGCGCCACCAGGTCGTCGAAGGGCACGTCGGCGAGCAACTGGTCCATCCTCCTGTCGAGGCGTCCGGACAGCGGCTTCACGACGATGCCGATGCCCGCCACGGGGTCGGTCTCGCGCACGTGGAGGTGCGCGGTGAGGCGCTGGGCGTCCCATCCCTCGCACAGGGTCGGCGCGCTGGGGCCGAGTGTGGTCAGCAGGTCGCACAGTTCCCGGCGTTCGTCCCGGGCGATCCCCAAGCTCATGGGTCAAACCTAGGCGGTATCCGGGCCCCGTGCGTGCGAGCGGTGCGCCCCGCCGTGACAGATGTCCTTCAAACTCGGCCCCTGCGACACACCCAACCTCTGTGACTACCTGGTTTGCGGAACCGGCGAAAGACTCGCACGAATTCGAAGGAACTTTGTCACGCCCCGGGCCCGCACCGTCCTAGGCTGAGGCCGATTGCCGCTTCGGGAGGAGAACAGGTCACCATGAATCTGGAGAAAGTCGTCTTCGGCTTCTTCATCACGCTCGCAGCGGCGCTGAACTTCGGGTTCTGGACCGGCGAGATCGACAACGTGGCCGTCCACAACGGCGCCGAGCTGGCAGCGGCCCTGGTTGCGAGCCTGATCGCCACGGTGCTGAAGTTCGGCGACCGGACGCAGCTGGGCGCGGTGCACCTGGCCACGAGCCTGGTCGCCGACCTGAACCTCATCGTCGCCGCCGTGATGTGGGTGTGGGCGACCCAGGCGAGCTCCTCGGGCATGACGCCCGGCCACATGTCGGTGATCGTCTCGATGTCGGCCGGCGCCCTGCTCGCCAACGTCGTGTCCGTGGTGCTCATGGTCAGTGAGATCGTGCAGGCCCGCCGATAGGCGGTCGTCACCATGTCCCGTGAACACCAGCCGGTCTTCGGCGATGTCTTCTACCTCATCCTGAGGCGGATGCGGTTCCCCCTGCTCCTCGTCATCGGCGTCTACGCGTTCTGCGCCACCGGCCTGTCACTGATCCCCGGGACCGACGCCAACGGCGACCCCACCGACCCCATGACCCTGTTCGAGGCGTTCTACGTCGTCAGCTACACCGCGACGACCATCGGCTTCGGCGAGGTGCCGGGCCCCTACAACACGGCCCAGCGGCTGTGGATGACGATGACGATGTATGTGTCGGTCGCCAGCTGGACGTACTCGCTCTTCGCGATCATCGCGCTTCTGCAGGACCGCGCCTTCCAGAACGCCGTGCGGATGGCCCGGTTCAGCCAACGCGTCCAGCAGCTGAGGGAGCCGTTCTACATCGTCTGCGGCACCGGGGAGACCGGGACGCTCGTCTGCCACGGGCTCGACCACCTGGGGCTGCGGTTCGTCGCCATCGAACTGGATGCCACGCGCGTGCAGAACTTCCGGATGGACGAGTTCGCCATCGATCCGCTCGTGGTCGGAGCGGACGCCAGCGAGCCGAGGATCCTGCGGGACGCCGGGTTGTGCAGCCGGTTCTGCCGGGGGGTGGTCGCGCTCACGGACGACGACGCCACCAACCAGGCGATTGCCGTGACCGTGAGGCTGCTCGCCCCGCGGGTCCCGGTGCTGGCCCGGATCCGCAACGCGGAGACCGAGACACATATCGGTGTGTTCGGTGGCGATGTCGTGATCAATCCGTTCGAGCGGTTCGCCGAGCATCTGGCCGGGGCGATCGCCGCCCCGGATCGTTACCGGCTGCGTGAACTCCTGACCGGGCTCCCGGGCGAGCCCCTCGCGGCCATCGAGCGTCCCCCGGCCGGCCATTGGGTCATGTGCGGATACGGCCGGTTCGGCCATGCGGTGACCCAGGAACTGCGGGCGGCGGGCATGGACATCGCGATCATCGATCAGTTGCACTACGAAGAGGGCGGCGTCGACGTCAACGGGACGGGGACCAACAGCGAGGATCTGCTCGCGGCCGGGTTGGACAGGGCTGTCGGACTGGTGACGGGTAACTCGTCGGACACCAAGAACCTGGCCATCGCGGTGACCGCGCGGGCGCTCAGGCACGACCTCTACGTGATCAACCGGCAGAACCAGCTGGTCAACACGCCGCTGTTCGAGGCCTTCCACCAGAACCTGCTGATGGTGCCCAGCCGGATCGTCGCCCAGGAGTTCCTCGCGCGCATCACCACGCCGATGCTGAACCGATTCCTGAAGCTGATTCCGCAGCATTCCGAGGCCGACTGCACCCGTATCTACGACAGGCTGGCCCAGCTGAACCCGGGGTGTCATCCCGAGCTGTGGGATCTCGGGATCGTCTCCGAGCACGCCCCGGCCGTCACCGATCTGGTCGTCCGCGGCGGCAGGTTCACCGTCGGCCACCTGCGCGCCGATCCGTTCGACCGCGGTCGCCGCCTGTCGGTGCTGGTGTTGTTCATCCGGCGGGGCAACCGCAACATCCAGTTGCCGAGCGACGAGTTCGTCCTGAAGGAGGACGATCGCGTCCTGCTCGCCGGCTCGCCCGAGGCCAAGCGCCGGCTCGATCTGACGCTTTCCAACGTGAACCACTTGGCCTACGTCATGACCGGGCAGGAGTCCAACGGGGGATATCTGTGGAGGGTGCTCGGCCGACGTCGGCGGGCGAATCCTGTCACGCCGTTGCCGAGCCCCGAAGCGCGGCATGGGGACGAGGCTGGTCCCGACGGTTGGGGCGTCGACGGCGACGTCGGGGGCACGACGGAGTCGCTCGACTGGGAGGACTGCAAACCGAAGAAGCCCGTCAAGAAGAAGCCCGCCGTCCCCCCGGAGGTGGCCGTTCCGGACGCGGCCGTGGACGCGGGGCCCCAGCAGCGGATGCTCACGGGGAAGCCGTCGCCGCGTGAACTCGGCCCGGGTGGCCCGGGCGAGCGGCGGCCGGACGACGACCCGTGCGATGAACCGGACGCGACCCCCGGGTCCTGGAGCGGAAGCTGAGTCCCGGGATCGAGGAACGGTCGGTCACCGGCGCAGCGCCTCGACGAGCCGTTCACGATCCGGGCTGGCACCTCGGCCGGTGCTGGCCCTGATCACCAGGCCCCATGTCGTCGGTGCCCGTGTCTAGGGAACCGCTGATCAATGCGGGCAACGCCGGCTGAGTCCGTCGAAGCCCGCTGCGGACGGCAGTTCCGCGACCCTTCGACAGGCTCAGGGATCGTTGACGGGCTCAGGGATCGTTGAGCAAGTTCCGCGACCCTTCGACAGGCTCAGGGATCGTTGACAGGCTCAGGGACCTTCGACAGGCTCAGGGACCGTTGATGAGTGTTTCCCTAGGCGGTGGCGAGGCGGGCGACGAGTTGCTTGGTGGCGTCGATGAGCAGCAGCGAGTCCATCCCGTAGGTCACCGAGTCGAATCCCTGCTCGTAGCGCATCCTGGTCTCCTCGTAGGAGGACGCGTAGATGAAGGTCAGCTTGCCGGCGTCCCGGCAGGCCTTGACGACGCGCTCGATGGCGGCCTGGTGGTCGGGATTCTCGAAGTCGCCGGGTCGCCCGAGCGCCGCGGACAGGTCGAACGGGCCGACGAAGATGCCGTCCACACCGTCGATCGCGGCGATCTCCTCGATCTGCTCCAGACAGCCGACCGTCTCGCACTGGGGGATGAGCAGGGTCTCGGTGTTGCTGATGCGGAAGTAGTCGTCGAGGTTGCGGGCCCAGTCCTGCGTCCAGTACGCGTTGCCGGACGTGGGGGCGATCCCGCGTTCGCCCAGCGGGAAGTACTTGCCCCAGGTCACGATCTCGCGAGCCTCCTGCGCCGACCGGACGTTGGGGATGACCAGGCCCATGGCGCCCGCGTCGAGCATCTTGAGGATCGCGGCACGGCTCGAGTCCTTGACACGGACGAAGGGTGTCGTCCCCGTGAGCCTCGCGGCCCGGATGAAGGACATGGCGCTCTCGACCTCGAACGGGCCGTGCTCGGTGTCGATGATGATGTAGTCGAGACCGGCAAGCCCCAGACATTCGGCGGTGGTCGCGCTGCCGGTCTGGAAGAATGTCCCCAGGGGATGCCCGTTGTTCTCGATCTTGGATTTGACAAGGTTTTTCATGGTTTCTCCGGGAGGATGATGTGTTCGCGACACCGCTGTCGCACCACGCGTGAGCGGTCACAGCCTATCGTTCGCGGCGCCGCCGGGCCGGGGTCGGCATGCCGTGGAACAAAGCCGGGCCAAGATCGCGTTGTGTATCAAGCGATCAGACGCCCCACGCGGTGAGGAGCCCGATGCGGACATTCCACCAGGTGCTGGTGAACACCCTGCTGGCCAACGTGACGACCGGCATGGTCTGGTTCGGCCTGGTCTTCTGGGCGTATCTGGAGACGCGGTCGGTGCTCGTGACCTCCGTGCTGGGCGGGTCGTACATGCTGTTGATCGCGTTGGCGAGCGTCCCCTTCGGCACTCTGATCGACCGGGTCCGCAAGAAGACCGCGATGACGGTGGCGACGGTGGCGACCGGTGTGGCGTTCGCGGCCGGGCTCGTCCTGGTGCTGCTGGTGCCCTCCGACGTGCTCCTCGACATGGGTGGGCCGGCGTTCTGGGTGCTGGTGGTGGTTCTTCTGTGCGGGACGGTCGTCGAGTCGATCCGCGGGCTGGCGCTGGCCACCTGCGTGACGATGCTCGTCCCGGCCGATGACCGGCCACGAGCGAACGGGCTCGTGGGGATGACCCAGGGGGTGGGGCTGGCGGTCAACTCCGTGGTCTCGGGCCTGGCCGTGGGGTACCTCGGGATGGGCTGGCTGCTCGCGGCCGGGGTCGTGCTCATCGCGCTCAGCGGCCTGCACCTGGCGACGCTGCGCATCCCGGAGCCCGAGGTCGTCCACGCCGAGGGGGTGCCTGCCAAGGTCGATTTCGTGGCGGCGTTCCGGATGGCCGGCGCCGTGCCGGGCCTGCTCGGGCTGATCGTGTTCTCCACGCTCAACAACCTGCTCGGCGGCGTCTACATGAGCCTGATGGATCCCTATGGCCTCGAACTGGTCTCCGTGCAGGCTTGGGGCCTGCTGTGGGGCGGGCTGAGCATGGGCTTCATCGTCGGTGGTGCGATCATCCAGCGCACCGGGCTGGGCGCCAATCCGGTGCGGACGCTGCTCGCGGTCAACGTGGCCATGTGGATGCTCGGCGCGACGATGACGATCCGCGAGTCGATCGTCCTGCTCTCGATCGGGATCTTCTTCTACATGGCGCTCATCACCTACGCCGAGGCATCGGAGCAGACGGTGCTGCAGAAGGTGGTGCCTTTCGCCCAGCAGGGCAGGGTCTTCGGGTTCGCGCAGGCCGTCGAGCTGGGCGCGGCTCCCCTCAGCACGTTCCTCGTGGGGCCGCTGGCCGAGTTCTGGATCATCCCGTTCATGGAGTCGGACGAGGGCAGGCGCTCGCTGGGCTGGCTGCTCGGCGAGGGGACGACCCGGGGCATCGCCCTGGTCTTCGTCATCGCCAGCGTGGTCGGCCTGGGCCTGACGATCCTGGCGTTCTGCTCGCGGCCGTACCGCGTCCTGTCGCGCACCTACGACGCGGCCACGGTCAACGAGGTGATCGGTGAGGACGCCGGCACCCGGCCCGAGTGATCGTCCCGCCGTTTCGGGCGGTCCCGGTGACCGAGCAGATATCCTGTAGCCTGCGCTGGTGGACAGGGGTTTGTCGTGATCGAGCCTGTGTGGATCCTCGGCGGAGTGGCCGCGATCATCATCGGCATCTCGAAGACGAGTTTTGGTGGGCTCGGGTCCGTCGCGGTGGCGTTGCTGGCCTTCACGATGCCCACGAAGGAATCGACGGCGGCCGCCCTCCTGCTGCTCATCACCGGTGACGTGATCGCCGTCTTCCGCTACCGCAAGAACGCGGACTGGCGGCTGCTGCGTGCCCTGCTCCCGGCCGTGTTGCCAGGTCTCCTGCTCGGTGCGGGGTTCATCCGGCTCGTGGACGACACCGTGCTGCGCCGTTCGATCGGTGTCATGCTCGGGGCATCGGTGCTGGTCCAGTTGCTGCTCACGTGGGCGGGCAAGGCCAACCAGCGCAAGGACGACGCCCCGCCGCCGCGGGCCCTGAGCATCGGGGCCGGTGTGGCGGCCGGTTTCACGACCATGACGGCGAACGCCGCCGGGCCCGTCATGGCGCTCTACCTGCAGCTGGCGCGGGTGGAGAAGATGCGCTTCCTCGGCACCTCTGCCTGGTTCTACGGCCTCGTCAACGCGGCCAAGACGCCGCTCACCGCCTACCTGGGGCTTTTCACCCCCCGCGTGCTGCACACCGCGCTCGTCCTCGTGCCCCTGGTGCTCGTGGGTGCGGCCATTGGCATGAAGCTCATCCACAAGGTGGATCAGCGATTCTTCGACGTCTTCACGCTGTTGACGTCGATCGCCTCGGCCGTCGTCCTCGTCGTGGTCTGAGGGAGGCCCTCACTTCACGCGCTTGTACGGCGTGTAGCCGTGCCGGGGCTCCCGGTCACCGACGAGTACGACCGCCGTGTGCGGTGGAAGCTCGATGGTGACGGTCGCCCGATGGGAGACGTGGCGCCGACCCGTGAGCTGGTCGATGAGCCCCGAGGAGTCCATGAGCTTCGAGTCGGGCAGCAGCACCGTCTCACCGACGGTGTCCGCGGACGGATTGGCCAGGACGAACACCGCGTCCCCGATGCGGTCGGTGTATCGCTCGAAGCCGATGAGCCGCTCGGTGACGAGCCATCGTAGGTCGCCGATACGCAAGGCGCGGTGGCTACGGCGGATGTCGAGCAGCTGGCGATACCACGCGAGGGTCGGGTTGCCGTCGGTCACCCTGTCCCAGCGCATGGGTGCGCGGCTCTCGGGGTCGTCCCCGCCACGCTGACCCAGCTCGGTGCCGTAGTACAGGTTCACCGCGCCGGGAAGGGTGAACTGCAGCACGGTGGCCAGCCGTCGCGCCGCGTCGTCGCGGATCGTGTTCGCGACGCGCGCGGTGTCGTGGTTGTCGAGATAGATCCAGCTCTTCAGCAGATGCTCGTAGTCGGCGTCCGCGTACAACCGGGTGAGCATGCGCTGGGCGTGCGGGGCGGCGATCGTCTCGTCGGCCAGCCGCAGCAGGATCTCGCGGAGCGTGAAGTGGAGTACGCCGTCGAGTTCCGGGAACCATTCGGCGGGGTAGTTGCAGATCTCGCCGAGGACGAGCGAACCCGGCTTCTCGGCGTGGGCAGCGGCCGTGATCTCGCCGAGCAGGCTCATGCCGAGCTCGAAGGCGACGTCGAGGCGCCAACCGTCCGCCCCGTCGCGCAGCCATGAGCGGACCACCGAGTCCGCACCCCCGTAGACGTAGTCGCGCAACCCGTCGTCCTCGAGGTTCAGCTCGGGCAGGTTGGTCGCGTTCGCCCAGCTGCGCGCGCCGCCGGGGTAGGCGTCCGAGAAATCGAACCAGGTGCGCGTGGGCGCGCTGGGGTCGGCCAGCGCCGCCTGGAAGGCCGGTGACTGGCGTCCCATGTGGTTGAACACGCCGTCGAGGACGAGCCGCATGCAGCGCCCGTGCAGGTCGTCGGCCAGCGCCACGACGTCGTCCCGGGTGCCGTACTCGGGACGCACCTGCTGGTAGTCGAGGGCGTCGTAGCCGTGGTTCGTCCACGCGAGATGGATCGGGCACAGGTAGACCACGTCGGCACCCAGCCGCTGGATGTGGTCGAGGCGCCCGCGCAGGCTTGCGAGGTCGCCGCCCCAGAAGTCGATCTCGTGCGACCAGACCTGGTATTCCGGCAAGAACATGCCCTGATCAGGAGATTCGTCCCACGACCGAAGATGTTTGGGTGCGGGGTAGAGGCGCCGCTTGGCCTGCGGATCGTTCGGCGGAGCGAAGCGATCGACGATCACCTGGTAGACGATCGCGCCGTTGCGCCAGTCGGCCTCGCGGGCCTCGTAGCGCCCGGCGACGGCCCGGTCGTGAGTGTTCGCGTAATCCGGGTGGGGGGTCACGACCTCCATGGTAGGTGGACGCCGGTCACCCCGCTTCCCGGTGCGGGCCTCAGGCGGGCTGTCTGCGCAGGCGGGCCAGTGCGTCGGGATCGTGGACGAAACCGTGCGCTCCCATGGCCTGCTCGAACACCTCGGTGGCCTTCGCCAGCCCGAGCTCGGGGTCGTAGGTCGCGTAGATACCGGTGATCGTCACCTCGAAGCCGAGTTGAAGGCTGTGCAGCGCCACCTCATGGGTCACGCCCCCGTCGACCTCGATGAGCGCCGTCGACCCCGTCTTCTCGCGCAGCGCCACGAGCTCGGCCATGCGCTCGAACGACCCGGGCAGCATCTTCTGGCCGGAGATCCCCGGCTCGACCGCCATGAAGTTCACGTAGTCGGCGAGAGACAAGTAGGGCTCCAGCACATCGACACGCTGTGACGGGTTGAGGACGACGCCCGCGCGCATGCCGTGCGCCTGGATCGCGGTGATGGTGCGGCGGGCAAAACGGGTGGCATCGGACGGGAAGCTCACCGCGTCGCAGCCGGCTTCGGCGAGCCGCTCGATGTAGGGATCCACATCGGTGACCATGAGGTGCGCGTCGGTCACGAGGTCGGGGTACGTCTGTTTGATCTCGGACACGATCGACAAGGGGAAACAGAGGTTGGGGACGTAGTGGCCGTCCATGATGTCGATATGCACCAACGTGATGCCGTTGGCCACGTGCGCGGCGAGATCGTCGCCGAGCCGGAGCAACGGGGAATTGGCGATGGACGGGGCATTGAGCATCTGTGCGTCTCCTTCATTGGAGGATCCAGGAAATAGGGCCGACCCCAAGACTAGGGCGCGGACACATGATGAGGACGGGTGTCCCAATGCGGAAGGTTGAGAGGCGACTATGCCCCTCAACCTTCCGCAATGATCAACGGACGTGCTGAGGGAGCAGGGAGCCGGCGCGGCGGGCGCCCTCACCGAGGGCCTCGAGCTTCGCCCAGGCGATGTCGGGGTGGACGCGTCCCCCCAGGCCGCAGTCTGTGGACGCGATCACCCGGTCGGGGCCGACGGCCTCGACAAAACGGCCGATGCGCTGCGCGACGAGATCGGGGTGCTCGACGACGTTGGTCGCGTGGCTCACGACGCCCGGAACCAGGACGAGATCGTCCGGCACCTCGATCTCGCTCCATACCGTCCATTCGTGCTCGTGGCGCACGTTGCCGGCCTCGAACGACAGCGAGCCAACGTTTGCCTGGAGCACGATCGGCAGGATGTCGGCGATCGGGATGTCGGTCACATGGGGGCCGTGCCACGAACCCCAGCACAGGTGCAGACGCACCCGTTCCCTGGGCAGCCCGGCGATGGCGTGGTTGAGCGCGTCCACCCGGGCCTTGACGAAGCCCTGGTAGTCGGCCACGCTCGGCTCGGGGTTGATCTGATCCCAGCTCTCCGCCAGCGAGGGGTCGTCCAGTTGCAGGATCAGGCCGGCATCGATGATCGCCGCGTACTCCTCGCGCAGCGCATCCGCCCAGGCCCACAGGTGCTCCTCGTCCGTGGCGTAGTACTCGTTCCACACGCGCGCTGCGCTACCGGGGGCGATCGCCGTGAGGAAGCCCTGCTCGCCGGGGTGCAGTGCCGCAGTGAGGTTGCCGATGTCGGCCGCCACGGCCGCCTGGCCCCGGTAGGTGAGGGGGCCTGTGGTCGTCGGGAAGGCGGTTGCGGTCCTGCCTGTGGCCACACCGCTGTCCGGGTCGTTGTAGGCGGCGGGGAACAACTGGCGGTCGCGGCGGTCGGCGAACGACGTGAGCCGGACGTGGCCCGGGGTCGACCTGACGGCGGGTTGGGTGAAGGCGTTCACCTCGGTCAGCGACAGCCCGCTCACACGCTGGAACGAGTACGACCACCAGGCGCCGAAGTCGTTGGCGTTCGACATGGCCTTGCCGAACTCGCCGTCGCCGACCAGCGTGACGCCCGCGGAGCGTTGGCGTTCGACGACATCTGCGACCGCTTCGCGCACCAGCCGATCGAACTCGGGAGTCGACTCGAGGGTGAAACCGTCGTCCGACACGGTGCGGGCCGCGTTGGCCGCCATGAGTGCACTGGTTCGTGGCAGGCTTCCGGCTGTGGTCGTCTGGATGTCAGGCATCGGGATTCCTCTCGTCTCGCATCGCGTCCCGGCGAGGCCGTGTCTGCCGACTCTAGCCGCGCCGGCGGAGCAGGTAGGTGTCGAAGATCCACCCCTTGCGAGCGACGGCCTCGTCCCGCACCCGAAGGATCTCGCCGCGAACCTCGGCCAGCGGGCCACGGATGAGCGTCTCGTCCGGGGTGCCGAGGTAGGCGCCCCAGTAGATGTCGATGCCCGCGGGGTCGATGGTGGCGAACAGCCCGCGGCTGTCGAGCATCACGACGGCGTCGTCCACACCGGCGGGCAGGCCACCGGACAGCAACCGGGCCGGCATGATCTGCACCGCCCGGCCCTGCCGGTTGAGCGGGACGCCGTGACGCGCGGTCAGCGCGTGGACGGCGCTGATGCCCGGGATCACACGGCGTGTCAGCGTGGTCCCGTCGGACGCGGCCACCAGCTCGTCCACGATCGCCAGCGTGCTCTCGTAGAGGCTGGGGTCGCCCCAGCACAGGAAGCCGCCCACCTGCCCATCGGCCAACTCGGCGGCGACCGCCGCACTCCACTGCTCCAGCCGCTGCTTTCGCCATGCGCTCACGGCGGCGTTGTAGTCGGGGGCGGAGCGCCACGGCCGTTGCGCGTCGCGAAGCTCGACGGTGCGCAGGGGCTCCGTGCGGTGCCGCTCGACGACGGCCCGGCGGGCCTCCACGAGATCGTCCAGGTCTTCTTCCTTGAGGACGACGAACAGCACGTCGAGCCGTTGGATCGCCTTGACCGCTTCGAGCGTCAGCCAGTCCGGGTCACCGGCGCCGATGCCTACGAGCAGCAACTCGCGGCTCATGCGGTGGCCCGTCGCGTCAGCAGCAGGGGGCCGGACGAGCGGCCGTCTCGTGGCCGGGGGGAGTGCTTCATGACGGCAACGCTATCGCTGTGAGCCGGGGTCGCCCCCTCGTGGATCCGCCCAGGTGGCTCGTCTCCGCGTCGATCGCGGACCCGCGGTGGTGTCGTCCTCACACCTGCAGACGTTTGCCCAACTCATGGCGGATCTCCGCGCCCCGGAAGGCCTGCATTGCGCCCAGCATCGCCACGCCCAGGCCCACCGAGATCCAGGACGGCAACGGGTGGGTGACCCATCCGAGAACGAGGAACAGACCGGGCACCATGCTCATCAGAAGAGTCAGCCACGAGTAGACGAGGTAGTCGTTCGGGCGCATGCGTGCGATCCTGACGGCGATCAGCAGCGCCACGATCGAGGCGGTGCAGACGCTGGGGATGACATAGGTCGTCGACCAGCCGTGCCAGCCGTCCAGGTAGTCGGAGTACGCACTCAGCAGCGAGACGATCACGACCATGTACACGATGCTCTTCGCGACGTTGCGGCGTTTACGGACGGCGATGATGACGACCAGCCACAGGGCGGCCAGCCCGAGCCCCGCCAGCCGCAGGCCGTCGAGGGGCGCCGGGAAGACCACCAGCGCCAGCAGCGTGGCGGCGATGACCACGAGCGAGACCAGCGTGAGCACACGCACGACCTGCCGCGTGTCGAATCGGAGCGGGACATCGGGCCACGGGGCCGGGGCTGCGTCCGGCTCGCCGCTGAGGGTCTCGCGGCACAGCGGGCATCTGAGCCAGTCGCCGCGCACGTCCGCGTCACAGCCGGGGCAGTGGGTCATCGTCGGCTCGCCCCCAGATCGTCGACGGTCACCTTCGACGCCGACACCGTCACGTGGACGCCTTGCGCGGTGAGCGAGCGGACGAAGGCGCTCTGGAGGGCCGTCTCGATGAACGGTGACGTGAAGCTCACCGTCAGCCGGTCGCCGTGGCTCACTGCGCAGAACTGGGGCCGTGCCGCGGACACCTGCAGGAAGACCGCCCCGACGTGTGCGTCGGCCGGGCCCGGGAAGCCGATGCGTCCGAGGTTGGAGACCGCGATGGTGAGGTTCCGGTTGTTGAACCGGTTGATCGTGCCGAGCACCAGGTCCTTGAGAGGACGAGGGACGATACGGGCGACGGGGTTGAGCTCGAATCCGATCAGCTTCTGCAGCTTCGCCTCGAGCGCCTCGGGGGTCGTCTGTGCACGCAACTGCTCGTGGAGCGCCTGGCCCAGCGCCGTCACGCCGTCGTCGGCGCCGTGGGGGTCGTCGTCGAAGGTGTGCTCGAGTCTGGTCGTGGCGAAGAAGTTGCGGGCCGAACCGGACGGGAAGTGCTGGCGGAGGTCCACCGGCACCGAGACCGCCATCGTCGGATGCCACCCGGGACGGGCGTCCACGATCAGGATCGCATGGAGGAACAGCGCCGTGAGGTAGGCCGTGAGAGAGACGCCATGACTGTGAGCCAGCGTCAGGAGGGGCTCGGCGGGCATCTCCAGCTCGACGACATGGGTTCGGTTGTCGGGTGTGCGAGTGCCGAGGACGCGATGGACGCGTCGTCGGCCACGTAGCCGCAGGCCTCCCATGATCGGGGTGCGCGGCCGGCCGGTGGCGGGAGGTCCGACCGCCCTGCTCCCCGCGTCGAGGGACGCCGGCCGGGCAGCGTCGGCGAACGCCTGCGTCCGGCCGGGAGCGAAATAGGTCATGAAGCTGTCGGTGGCCAGCGCCTGTTTCACTTCGGTGGGCATGGCGTGGCCCGGGAAGTCCTCCGGGTGACGCAACGCGATGTACTGGGTGACCAGGTCCTGGAACACCCACAGGGCACCCGTGCCGTCCGAGAGTGCGTGGAAGACCTCGAGGACGATCCGGTTGCGGTGGTACGCGACCCGGAACAGCAGCTCGCGCCGGTCGAAGTGGTAGAGGTGATCGCAGGGCGGGAGTTCGTCGGGGACGACCTTCGGCCGCAGGTCGCTTTCTTCGAGGTAGTACCAGAACACTCCTCGCCGGAGCACGGAGTGGTAGAGCACGTACTGGTCGAAGACCCCGTCGAGCGCCCGCTGCAGCAGCTCCGGATCGACGTCGGCCTCGAGCTCGGCCGACAGGCGGAAGACCTTCGAGTCGACGTCGCTGGTCGCCGCCAGGAAGATGTTGGACGCGTTGTCGAGGCGAACCCACGTCCGCCTGGCCCATCCCAGCCTGGTCATCGCCCGCTCGTCTCGGACGCGGCCCCCAGGAAGTCGTCGATCACCCGGCACGCGAGGGTGACCGGCCGCACGAAGCGGGGCAGCGTGAGGAAGCCGTGGAGCGCCCCGGTGATCCGCTCGACCCTGACCTGGTTGCCAGAGGCGCGCAACGCATGCGCATACGCCTCACCCTCGTCGCGCAGGAGGTCCAGTTCGGCACTCACCACGAGCGTGGCGGGCTGCCCCGAGAGGTCGGCCGCCAGCAGCGGGGCGATGAGAGGATTCCCGCGTGCCTGCGGGTCGGGTTGGTAGAGGGCCATGTAGTCCTCCACCTCGAGGGCCGTCAGACGCAGTCCGGTGCCGTAGAGCCGAACCGACTCGAACGGCGAGGTCCCCGGGTCGTGGTCGAACCAGGTCGCGGGGTAGAGCAGCACCTGGCGTCCCGGCATCGGGCAGCCGCGTGCACGTAGCCGCAGGGAGACCGCAGCGGCCAGGTTGCCGCCGGCCGAATCGCCGATCAACGTGATCGCGGACGCGTCGTCCAGGCCCACCAGGCCGGGCTCGCGCAGCAGCACCCCGGCCACGCGGACGCAGTCGTCCAGGCCCGCGGGGAAGGGATGTTCGGGTGCCAGCCGGTAGTCGACCGCGAGCACCACACGACCGGTGAGGTCGGCGAGGGCAGCGCAGGCGGGCGTGTAGCTCTCGATGTCGCCGGTGACCCAGCCTCCGCCGTGGAAGAAGAGCAGGACGTCCCCGTGCTCGCGCTCACGGGGCTGGAAGACCCGCACCGGTATCTCGCGGGATCCGTCGTCCGCGAGGATCGCCCGGTCGAGGAAGCGATAGCGACGAGGGGTGCCGGCGAGAAAACGCTGGAGCCTGCGGACCTTGGGATAGTCCTCCAGCATCCTCACCCGGGGTGCCGCGAACAGCCTCAGCACGGCACGGACCACGGGGTTCACCCGGCTGTCGGCGGGCTCGTCCGCGCTCATGGGCCCAACCCTACGTGGTGGCCGGGACCAAATGCCCGTTGAGCCTGTCGAAACGGTGCGCATCAGCAGCGTGGCATCGTTGCGACCCGGCGAGGAGCGTCGTGCCTTGTCGTTCGCCCAGGTGCGTCGACCGCATCGGAACAAGTCTCGGTGATCGCGAACTTCTCAAGGCCCAGCGAGCGCCGGCCCGCCCGTCGATAATTGAGATCGAGCATATGCACACACGAGTCATGTGGAGGACGACGATGCTCAGACCCGAAGGCGCCGGCCCGGCACCGATGGCCTTGTTCGACCAGCCCCGCAGGCGACCCGCCGGTCCCACGGCAGACGTGAGTTGTGCGCGTCCCGAGGACACTGCCGCACGCGGCCCCAGACCTCCGCGGGAGGACCGATGACATACGGAACCCCTGGCTTCGCCGCACCCAATGCGCCGGTCGCCTTCGCAGACGAGCGGTCGTGGCCACGTCGCCTGCTGTGGCTCCTGGTTCTGGTCGGCGGTGTCGTCGCCTACGTCGTCGTGCTGTTCGCCCTCGTGCAGACCGAGAACCTCAACCTCTTCCCCGCGTTGCTGCTGATCGGGTCGGTCACGGTTCCGGCCGCGACACTGGTCTTCGCGGAGGACGGCGGGGCTGCCCCGACCGCGCCCGTGGGCATCGTGGTGTTCGCGGCCATCGTCGGCGGAGTGATCGGCATCCTGGCCGCGAGCATCCTCGAGTACGACACCTTGCGCGGCCTCGGTTCGGTGCCGATGATCTTCGTCGGTCTGATCGAGGAGGCTGCCAAGCTCATCGTGCCGCTGGCGCTGTATCTGCTCTGGCGGCCCCGCGATCCGCGCGGCGGTATCGTCATCGGCGTCGCTTCCGGCATGGGCTTCGCGGCGTTGGAGACGATGGGCTACGGCTTCCAGGCGCTGTTGTCCGCGCGAAGCCTGGCGGCCGTGGACGACACGCTGCTGCTGCGGGCGTTGCTCTCACCGGCCTGCCACATCGCCTGGACGGGCATGAGCGTCGCGATGCTCTGGCGCATCCGGACCTCACCGAACAAGGGTCGTGCCGTGCTGGCGTTCGTGGCTACTTTCCTCGCAGCCGCGATCCTGCATGCCCTGTGGGACGCGAGCACCTCGATCGCGGTGCACGGTGTGATCGCGATCATCGGTGTCGTCGTGCTCCTGACGTTCATCAGGCGGGCGCACCGCCGGCAACTTCGAGCGGTGGACTTCGGGTACCCGGATGCGGGCAGTTCGCCGTTCCCCGGAGCAGGGGGCCGTCCCATCTGAGCTGTGCCGCCCGGGTGGGTCATGACAGCGTCCTCTGCGCGTCTGCGCGTCTGCGCGTCTGCGCGTGACCTGTATATGACCGAATAGCGCCTGTTTCAGTAGCGCCTGTTTCGCTGCAGCAGGCGTCGCTGCGCTTCCGGCTCGGCGTCGAAACCCTCCGCCGCTGCGGTAGCACGGGATGTCTCTGCGGCTACCGGATCGACAGCCGGCTCATTACTGCTCGAGCAGGACGTCCAAGACCCGCGGCGCGTGGAAACGCCGACCGTACACCCGCTCATCGTAGGGAGCGAGGATGCTGTGAGTGACGAGCGAGTCGATCAGCTTCTTGGCGCCAGCGTTGCCGATACCCAAGGCTCTGGCCGCCTGAGCGACAGTGAACGTGGGTTGGCCGACAGCGAAGTCGACGAGCAACCGCGCGTTTCCGGTACGGATCGGGGTCGACTGGAGACGCTCCTTCAGTTCAGCCTGGACCGCAGCCAGAGCCAGCATCCGTCTCCGCGCAGCCTCGGCCGAGTCCGCCAGACCCTGCGCGAAGAACTCGACCCACGTGGACCAGTCGCCATCGGTCGAGACACCAAGCAGCGCGTCGCAGTACTCCGTCCGCCGCGCCTCGAACCAGGTTGATACCGAAAGCGTCGGCTCGGTGAGAACGCCGGACGCGTACAATTGCAGGACGATCAGCAGCCGTCCGAGCCGTCCGTTGCCGTCGTGGAACGGGTGGAGCGCCTCGAACTCGTAGTGGCCCATGGCTGCAGCCACGACAGGATCGATGAGATCGCAGTGATCAGCCTGCATCCACACAATCAGGTCACGCAGTCGCGCTTCGAGATCGGCTCCGGGAGGCGGCGGCACGTACCGCGCAGCCTTGATCGGTATCTCCCCCGGCGGCACACCCTCCCTGCGTCCGATCACTACCTGCACCGGTCGCACCTGCCCAGAGTGCTCGCGCTCCGACGACGTTCCGCGCATGAGCATGCCTTGCAGATTGGCCAGGCTGGACGAACCCCAACCCCGGCCCTCCTCCGCCCAGCCAAACGCGGTCTCGGCCACGATCACGTAGTTGAGCACTTCACGAAGCGAAGGGTCCTGCACGTCATCGGAGTCGGCGGCGAGTACCCGCGCCAGCGGTTCGTAGGTGCCTTCGAGCGCGGCAGTCGATTGGGCCTCCAGCCGCAACGTCGAACTCCGGAAGAGCCTGGGATTGGGCAGCCTCTGGGCGGTGGAGTCGAGGGCTGCCAGAGCCGCACGTGCATCGCCAACGTGCCGGTAAGCCCGCCCGCTCAGCTCAGGGCTGTCATCTGATAGCGGGCTTGGGAGAAAGGCCCAGTGCTTCCACGCACCACCGCCGGGAAGTGAGCCGCTGATCGGAACGAGCTCGCCGAACGGCGCCTTCTGGAACAGTTTGACGTCCACAACGCAACACTACTGGCCATTGTGGAAACTTTCACCGGTGTGATTGATCCAGTTGAAGGCGATCGCTGAGATCACTAATGCCCGGGGTCTGAGCGGGGGCGCCTCGGGTGACTGTCAGAGCCTTCTGAGACTGTGCGGTTGAGACCCGAGAGCCGGGGATCGCAAAGCTGAAAGGAAGGTGGACGTGTCTACCTACATCACCGCAGTCCGGATGAGTCCCTCGACTGCGAACGACCACAAGCACATCTCCGAGGTGCGTTGGGAGCAACCTGGCAAGACCGACAGCTGCACGAGGCAGGCGATGATCGACTTCATCGACAAGGGCAATGCGGTCTACGTCCATGGGTCGCCCGACGCTCAGGTCGGAGTTGTTCGAGCGACACCGCCATACCTGCGCACGTACGCTGACGGGACTGGACGAGCAACCAGTTGGGCTTGCCGCGCTTTTAGGTAGACGGTCCGACGTCCCCGCTCCGCCTACCAGAGCCACTCCGCGAAAGATAGCGCACATTTAGCGCACAACGGAGACTGTCGCCTTGCACCGTCCGGCAAGATGCTGATTCCCGCCCTGGTCAGAGCGGGAATCATGCTGGCGGAGGATACGAGATTCGAACTCGTGAGGGCGTGAACCCAACCCGCTTTCCAAGCGAGCGCCATAGGCCTCTAGGCGAATCCTCCGCCGGGCATCTTATCCGGACGCAAGCGCGGACGCCAACCACTGGCGAGATCGGGAGTCGCCGACGGTAGTTCGCTCCTTTCGCGGCCCTTTTCGCGCGGGTGCTGTGTGTTGTCGCGGGCGATCTGAGGCCCGCGCGAAGCCACAGCGTCCGCGTGAGGTCAGGCGGGCCGCGTGAGGATGCGACTGGGGGCTGATGTGGACCGCGTGAGGGCAGGCGGTGGGGCAGGTAGGGCCGCCGGAGGTGCCGGAGAAAACCCGACTCGCCCGGAGAGCCGGAGCGGCAGGAAGACCTGTGGCCATCTCGCGTCATCGCCTCGAAGAAAGGGCGCAAACCGCGAAGTCGGCGACGGAAACGGGGCGTATCGCATAAACTGGGAGATCAACAAGTCAATACCATCGCGATGCGATGTCGCATCTCCTAGGAGGGGATCATGGCTACCGAGATCCAGTCCGCAGGCAAGGTCGTCGTCGGTACTGATTGCTCCAACAGGGCCGACAAGGCGATCGAATGGGCAGCGAAGACGGCCTCCTCACGCGGGTACCCGCTCCTGGTCGTCTCGGTGCTCCCAGAGGTGCCGCTGCCGAAGCGGACCCGCGCCGCTTCCGCTCTGCGTGAGGGCACCGATTACGTCAATCAGCTCCGAGAGCAGGTCGGCAAGAAGCTCGCCGATATCGCCGATCGGGTGCGCGGCTACCATCCGACGCTCGTGGTGGAGACCGCGCTCGTCCAGGGCAGCGCTCCGCTGGTGCTGGCGCAGGCATCGAAGGACGCCGTCATGGTCGTTGTGGGAGCCCGGGGCCAGACGGCTCCACCGGCCGTCCGGATCCTGGGCGGAACCGCCGATCAGGTGACCTCGCATGCGCACGGCCCGGTCGCGGTCATCACCGATCTGAGCGAGGAGGACCATGGCGGTCCCGTCGTCGTCGGTGTCGACGGCTCGGACGAGTCCAAGGTGGCCATCGGTATCGCGTTCCGGGAAGCGGCTTCGCGGCACGTGCCCGTGCGGGCGATCAACACCTGGGACTTCGGGCCTTACGACGCCTTCAACGCCGAGATCTGGGCGGCGAGCATCGACGAGATGGCCGAGGACCTCACCTCGATGGTGAACGACCTGGTCAAGGACGAGGCCGCGAAGCATCCCGAGGTGGCGGTGCAGGTCGATGTTGTCCGGGGTCGTCCGGAGTTCGTGCTGGTGGACGCGTCCAAGAAGGCATCGCTGGTCGTGGTCGGGTCTCGGGGGCGTGGCGGATTCGCCGGGCTTCTGCTCGGCTCCACCAGCAAGCACGTCCTCCGCGAGGCGCGCTGCCCGGTCATCGTCGCACGTACCTGAGCCCGAGTTGGGTTCCGGGCGGTCCGACCCCCTAGAATGGACGAACGGTCCCCCGCGCGGCGGCACCTCACCCAACCCCCCCAGGGCCGGAAGGCAGCAAGGGTAAGTGGGCTCTACCGGGTGCGCGGGGGGCCCCTTTCGTCCCGGGCTCGACGGGCCCGCTCTCAGGACGAGGCCACCGGATCGAGCCAGCGTCCGCGTCGCATGACTCTTTGCACCCCGAAGGCCGAATCGACCAGGAGTAGGTCGGCACGCGCCCCGACCTTGAGGACGCCGCGGTCGGCCAGCCCGTAAAGCCGAGCGGGGGTGGACGTCGTCGCCGCGATGACGTCGGGCATGCCGGCCAGCAGACGAAGCTGATCGGCCAGGTGTGAGGTGCCGCCGGCGAGCGGCGGCTCGTCCCCCGGCTGGTCGAGCCGGGCGACTCCGCCGGTGACACGCACGGGCATCGTCCCCAGCAGGTGGGAGCCGTCGGGCATGCCTGCGGCGGCGATCGCGTCCGACACGAACACGACGCGCCCGGGCGGCAGCATCGTCAGCACAGCGGCCACGGTCTCGGGCGCGAGGTGCACCCCGTCACCGATCAGCTCCACGGTCGCCTGGCCGGACGCCGCGGCTGCCAGCAGGGCGGGAATGGGCCCGGGGCTGCGGTGATGCCATTGGTCCATGCCGTTGAACAGATGGGTGGCGACGTCGGCGCCGCAGCCGATCGCGTGCTGGACGACGTCGTAGCTCGCCGCGGTGTGGCCGATCGCGATGTGCACCCCTTCTTCGACAAGGGCGTCGATGAGCAGATCGGCATCCTCGATCTCGGGTGCCAGCGTCACCTGGCGAAGGTAGCCGCCGGCGGCCCGCAGCAGCCGGTCGATCTCCACAGGGTCGGGGACGCGCAGCCAGCGCGGATCGTGTGCGCCGCGCTGTGCGGGGGACAACCAGGGCCCCTCGAGGTGGATGCCGTCGAGCAGGCCGTCGTCGCAGAGTTCGGAGAGCATGCGGACGCTGCGCAGGAGGTCGTCGGGAGATGCGGTGACCAGGCTGCCGAACACGGTGGTCGCACCACGGCGGTGCTGGTACTCGGCGGCGCTGGCGGCCGCCTCGATGTCGGGGTCGGTGAACGCGAAGCCGCCCCCGCCGTGGCAATGCGTGTCGACGAGCCCGGGCAGGATGAAGCCGTCGTGGTCCCATGCGCGTCCGGTCTGGGGTTCGACGGCGGTGATCTGCTCGTCGGTGATGGTGATCGTGACCGGTTGGATGCGTCCCGTCGCTGTGACGCCTGGTCCAGTGATCTGCATGACTACAGCCTTGCTCCCCGCGCACGCTCCGGGGAGGTTTTCTCGCGAGACCACAGGGCGGGTGGCGTTCGGCCCGGCGTGAAAGAGTCGTCCTCGGGCAATAGGCTGGCCAGGTGGACGACGACCTGGACCTCGGCACGCTCGATGGGGACGAGCAGGACGATGACGTGCTGGACTACCAGCAGGACGGTCTCGACCTGTTCGGTGAACCTCTGGCCGATCCCAGGCCCGCCTGCGACATCGCCGCGGACGCCGGTGAACTGCTGGACCTCGCGGATTCGGTGAACGAGATGCCCGAGGACGCCGGAGAGCCGGGGTCCGAGGACGCTCGTGTAGTCGGCGACTCGGAGTCCCGTGACACAGTTCCTTCAAATTCCGGCGAGCCCGGTCCATCAGCGCAGTCGGACGGTGTGTCGCGCCCGACCCGGCCGAATCGAAGGAACTCAGTCACGACCGCGTCGGCGTCCGATCCCGATCCGCAGGCGGCGACACGGCCGGAGGCTCCGCTCGCGCTGTACCGGCGCTACCGGCCCGACACGTTCGCCGACGTCATCGGCCAGGAGCACGTCACCGAGCCGCTGATGCGCGCGATCGCGAACAACCGGGTCAACCACGCCTACCTGTTCAGCGGCCCGCGTGGCTGCGGCAAGACGACCAGCGCCCGCATCCTCGCGCGGTGCCTCAACTGTGCCGAGGGCCCCACGCCCACCCCGTGCGGGGTCTGCGACAGCTGCCGTGCGCTGGCCACCGGCGGTCCCGGAAGCATCGACGTCATCGAGATCGACGCTGCGTCCCACGGCCGGGTGGACGACGCCCGCGAGCTCCGCGAGGGCGTCTACTTCGCGCCGGTGGCGAGCCGCTACAAGGTGTACATCATCGACGAGGCGCACATGGTGACCAAAGAGGGCTTCAACGCCCTGCTGAAGGTCGTCGAGGAACCGCCCGAGCATGTGAAGTTCATCTTCGCGACCACCGAGCCCGACAAGGTCATCGGGACGATCCGGTCGCGCACCCACCACTATCCCTTCCGCCTGGTGCCGCCGAAGACGCTCGCCGCCTACCTTGAACGGATCTGCGACGAGGAGGGCGTCAGTGTCGATCGCGGCGTCCTGCCGCTCGTGGTGCGTGCCGGCGCGGGCTCGGTGCGCGACTCGCTGTCGGTGCTCGACCAGCTGCTCGGTGCCGCGGGCGAGACCGGGGTCAGCTACCGGCAGGCGGCCGCGCTGCTCGGCTACACCCCTGACGCGCTGCTCGACGAGATCGTGGACGCGTTCGCTGCGGGCGACGGGCGGGGGGTCTTCGCCACGATCGACAAGGTGATCGAGATCGGTCAGGACCCGCGCCGGTTCGCCGAGGACCTGCTGGAACGGTTCCGCGACCTCGTGATCATCGCGCAGGTGCCGGACGCGATCTCGTCCGGTCTGATCGATGTGGCCGACGACCAGGCAGAACGTCTGCAGACGCAGGCGGCTGCCCTCGGCCCGGGCGAACTCACCCGGGCGGCCGAGGTGATCGCCGAGGGGCTGGTGCAGATGCGCGGGACCACGGCTCCCCGGCTGCACCTCGAGCTGCTGTGCTCGCGTGTGCTGCTGCCCGCCTCCGATCTCGGTGGACGCGACGTCCATGCCCGGCTCGACCGGATCGAGCGGCGTCTCGACATGCCCGATGTGATGCCCGGGCGTGCCCAGCAGACCCCGGCGTCCTCGCCCGCCTGGGACGACGCACCGGCCGAGCGTCCGGCGGCTCCCCGGCCGACCCCGACCCGCGCTCCGGAGCCCGAGCCCTCGTCCACCGCGGAACCTCAGGAGACGGCGTCACGTCGGCAACGCCCGGCCAGGCGTCCCGCGGCCTCGCCCGCACCCACCCCGGATGCGGCCCCCGGCGCCCCGAGCACCACTCCCGCCGCGGAAACCGGTCAGCCGTCACGCCGTCAGCGTCCGGCGAGGTCTCCCGCGGCTGCCGGACAGCAGGCTCCCGCGTCCGCACCCGAGCCGGAAACCCCCACCGTGACCGCAGGCGCCGGCGTGGAATCGATCGGTACGGCCGACGTCCGGCGACTGTGGCCGCAGGTATTGGACGAGGTCAAGTCGCGCAAGCGGTTCACGCATGCGCTGCTCAGCCAGAACGCGCACGTCATCGAGGTGCGCGGCCGCGACCTGCTGCTGGGGTTCGCCAACCAGGGGACGCTGGAGCGATTCCGGGACGGCGGCAGCGCCGATGTTCTGCGGGAGTGCCTCATGGAGGTGCTGGGCGCCGACCTGCACGTCGTCTCGGCGGTCGACGGAGGCCCGATCCAGCCCGGGCCTGCACCGCAGCCCGCCCGCGCGTCCACCAGCGGCCGTCGTGCGTCGCATCAGGCCTCGCCGGACGATCCGCGGCCCTCCGCCCACACGTCTCGTCCCGACCCTGCTCCGCAGACCGAGCGGGTCGCGCCTCCCGAGCCACCGGACGACCCGCCCGAGCCGGACGACGAGATCTCGGAGTCGGACGTCGTGATCGACGACTCGAACCAGGATGCCGCCGAACTCCTTGTGCAGAGCCTCGGCGCTGAGATCATTGACGAACAGGACAGCTGAATCGACCGTACCGGCCGGTTCGACCGCCGCACGACATCGGCTACCGCCGGAGCCGGGCAACCGCCAGAAAGGAAACGCATGTTCCCCGAGGGAATGGACATGGGCGCGCTCCTCGAGCAGGCGCAGGCCATGCAGCAGCAGTTGCAGCAGGCGCAGGACGAGTTGGCCAACGCGACGTTCGTCGGCACAGCCGGCGGAGGTGTCGTCGAGGCGACGATGACCGGTGGTGGCGAGCTGATCGGGCTCGTCATCAAGCCGGAGGCCGTTGACCTGGACGATCTCGAGTCGCTCAGCGATCTGGTCATCGCCGCCGTGCGCGATGCGAGCCAGCAGGCCGTCACGAGGGCCCAGTCGGTGATGCCCGATCTGGGCGGCCTGGGTCTCTGAGGAGTTCGCCGCAGTGTATGACGGACCGGTCCAGGACCTGATCGACGAGTTGGGTCGCCTTCCCGGCGTCGGGCCGAAGAGCGCTCAGCGCATCGCGTTCTGGCTGCTCGATCAGCCCGCTGAGGACGTGGAGCGCCTCGCCCACGCGCTGATCGAGGTGAAGCAGAAGGTGCGCTTCTGTTCGGTCTGCTTCAACGTGACCGACGAGGAGGTCTGCCGCATCTGCCGCGATCCGCGGCGCGACCGCTCGTCCATCTGCGTGGTGGAGGAGAGCAAGGACGTCGTGGCGATCGAACGCACGCGAGAGTTCCGCGGGCGCTACCACGTGCTCGGCGGGTCGATCAGCCCGATCGCGGGGCGTGGCCCCGGCGACCTGCACATAGCCGAACTCGTCCGGCGGCTCGCGGACGAGTCGATCACCGAGGTGATCCTGGCCACGAACCCCAACCTGGAGGGTGAGGCCACGGCGACCTATCTCGCGCGGTTGCTCGGGCAGACCCCGGGCATCCAGATCAGCAGGCTGGCCTCGGGGCTGCCGGTGGGCGGCGACCTCGAATACGCCGATGAAGTGACCCTGGGAAGGGCGTTCAGCGGCCGTCGCTATGTGAGCTGATCGACCCTCGTCGTTGCTCGTTGTCCTTCGACAAGCTCAGGAACCGTCTGTCGAAACGAGCGTTCCCGACGAAGCGTCCTTTCGACGGGCTCAAGGGCCGTGATGCTCGTTGAGCTTGTCGAAGCGAGCAGAGATGCGCGTCCCCCCGAGGGGACGGCGCTCAGCGGAGAGGCTCGCCGATCTCGAGTCGCTTGACCGCGACGCCACCCATCAGCCCGATGCCGTTGACGATGACCCGTGGGGAGTCCGGGCTCGGCAGGTGTGCGGCGCGGGCGTCCTCGGTGTGCTCCCAGCCGAAGCCGCCCATGAACCCGACGCCCGACAGGCGCACGTCCATGTCGGGCGGGACGATGACCTCGACCCCACCCATGACGCCGACGCAGGTGATCGTGGTCTCCCGCTCGGAGAACACGGCCTCTCGCAGATCGATCACCGCGCCACCCATGAACCCGACGGCCACATGAGTGGGGGCGACGACCCATCGTCCGACCCGTTCGTGCCCGCTCATCACCCCGATCGTCAGGTGGTCACGCGGTTCGTCGGGATCCGCGTACCGGACGGGCAGGTTGTCGTTCTCGGAGTGCCAGGAGTCCTGGATCGAGCCGCCCGTGGCGGGCCGCGTCGTGGCCAGGTCGGTCGCGGCCTGGCCCGGAACCCCGTAGGCGTCCGGCGTGGAGTAGGTGCCGAGGTCGGAGAGCAGCGCATCGAGGTCGTCGATGTAGGTCGCCTCGAGCGCGGTGTTGGTCCGCTCGCGGAACTCGCTCACACCGAGCTTGCCCGCGCGCCAGGCGGTTGTCAGCCGCTCGATGGCGTGCTGCCGATCGGCGTCTCCGGCGCGCAACCGGGGACGTGAAGCCCAGTCGGGGGTTTCGGTCATGTGCCAACTTTTGCATACCGGCAGATCGACCCGGCACCGGCGTGCGAACCTGACCCTCACGTGGCTAGGATCACGGATGGGCCTGTTGCAGATGATGTGCATGCCCGTACACAGACCGGTGGCCTGCTGCCCTATCCCCCGAGGGGCAGTGGGCCACCTCTGTGTTGTAGGTGCGTGTGACAAGGGACGTGTGGTCCTTGAGCTCGTCGAAAGGACTTCGACAGGCTCAGCCGGCATGTGACCGACGCACAACGAATGTGCCGGAAGGGCAGCCAGCCCTGAGGGAACTTGCATCGCGCCAAGGAATCCTAGCGATGGCAGTTCGGATGCTGGTTCCCCGGATAGGGATAGCCCGGGTAGCACCAGCACCATGGCCAGTTTCCCCAGTAGTCGCAGTAGCACCCGTAGTGGTGGCAGCACCCGTAGTAGTAACAGCAGCCGTACTCGTCGTTGCCGGGGCCACACTGCGGGCTTGAGGGGTCTCCTGGTGTCGGTGTTGGTGTTGGCGTCGGTGTTGGCGTCGGTGTTGGCGTCGGTGTTGGCGTCGGTGTGGGTGTTGGTGTGGGCGTGGGCGTCGGTGTGGGTGTTGGCGTCGACGGGTTACCGACGTCGGGAAGGCTGACGGTCGGAGATTCATCGCTGGACTCTCCAACCGAAGGCTCCACCCCGACGGAGTCGTTCCCGTCGTCCGAAGGCGCCGCGTCAGAGGTCGTCCGAGACGGCGCGGACGAGGTGGGTGCAGACATCGTTGACGAAGGAACCTGACCTGCGGTGACCGTGATCGACGGCACGATCTGGCTGATGCTGGACGGTGCCAAAGCCGCTGGACTCGTCGTCTCCGTGCTCGTCTCCGGTGAGGAGGACGAGGTCTCGGAAGTCGGCGCGCTGCTCGAGTGCTGGGGCACCGTGCTCTGGATGGGAGAGGCCGGCATGTCGGTGGAACTGTTGATCCCGCGCACTGTAAGGGTGTGGCTTGCGCTCTTATGTGGCGGGGTTCTGTGGGTACACGGTGGCGGCTGAGTCGGTCACGGGGGCCATCAAACGTGCCGACGTAGTGGCGGCCCTGTCTTGTCGAGCGTTCTCGAGAATGGCCAGTGGGGCCGGGGGTCAGCCTGTCTCGACGGTGGCCATCATGCCGGCGTCTTCGTGGTCGAGGATGTGGCAGTGGTAGACGCTGCGGCCTGGGTGGCGGCTGAAGTCGACCAGGACACGGACCTGCCCTTGGGTGGGGACGTTGACGACGTCCCGCCAGGTGGGTTCGAGGACTGGTTCTCCGTCGGTCTCGATGAGCTGCATGGGCCAGACATGAAGGTGGAAGGGGTGGTCCATCGGGGTGGGGTTGGTGATGGTCCATTCCTCCACCGCACCGGCCGCGACCTGCTGGTCAACCCGGTCCGCGGCGAAGGCGCGACCGTCGAACCCGAGGTCCATCATCTCGCCCATCCCGCCGGGCCCCATCATCGCTCCGCCCATGGTCATGGTGAAGGCGATCTCCCGCCGCCGGTCCACGGGCCGCTCGCGCAGGTCGGGGTCAGCCGTGCGCTCGGGGACCGGGCGGGTAGTGCCGGTGTCCTGCCCGGTGACGGCGAGGGTGGCCAGGGTGACGGGCCCGGACATGCCTGCGCCCATCATGCCCATCCCGCCGCGGTCGTAGCCGAGCGTGCGCAGCTCGCTGGTCCCGTTTCGCATGGTCACGAGCAGGTCCGCGCGGTTGCCGGGGGCCAGCAACACCTCATCCACCGCCCGGGGTGCCGGTTCGTGACCGCCGTCGACGCCGAGCAGCTCCAGGTCCTGCCCGGGCTGGGCCAGGCGCAGGTAGCGGGAGGTGCAGGCGTTGATCACTCGCCACCGTTCCCGCTCACCGGGCCGGGCGGCCAGGCGCGGCTTGTGCTGACCGTTGACCAGGACCAGGTCTCCTTCGCGGCCCATCATCACTTCCTGCGCGGACACCGGTGCGATGGTCCCGTCGGTGGTCAGGGAGATGTCGGAGACGATGAGGCTGCGGTCCCGGCTGACCGGGACCTCGTCACCGGTGACGATGATGGCCCCGTACAGGCCCCCGAAGAGTTGGTCGGCCACCGTGCCGTGCCGGTGGGGGTGGTACCAGAACACCCCGGTGGGATGGTCCTCGGGCAGATCGATGCGGTAGTCGAAGCTCTCTCCGGGTGCGATGCTGATGAACGGGTTGTCCCCGTTGCCCTGCGGGGAGACCACCAGCCCGTGAGTGTGCATGTTGGTCGCGGTGTCGAGCTCGTTGCGCAGGCGAACCTCGAGCCGGTCCCCGGGCCGCACCTGCCAGGTTTGCCCCGGGAGGGTGCCGTTGTAGGTCAGGACCTGTGCCCGCCGCCCGGCGACCTCGGTCACCCGAGCTTCGGCCACGAGGTCCACGCGGAGCACGCCGTCCTGGCTTCGCAGCACCTCGGGTTCCAGCAGCTCACCGCCCGGGACGGCTTCCACGCGGGCTCCCTCCGACGTCGGCGACCAGGTGGACGGGTTGGTCCAGGGCAGCCCGGTCCGGGACAGGCCCACCCCGCCGGCCGCGGCACCGAGCGCACCGAGAGCGCCGAGTTGGAGCGCCCGGCGACGCGTGATCGGTTCCACCCCTCAGCCCTCCCGGTCCCCGGCGAGGCGCCGGCGCCGTTCGTCGTACTCCGCGGCGTCGATCTCTCCCCGGGCGTACCGCTCATCAAGGGTTTCCCGGGCCGGGTTGCGGCCGGTCACCCTTGGGTCACGCGGCCGGCCACGATCGCCCCCGGCCAGGAGACGCATCAGCACCACCACCAGCACGACGATGCCGATCACAAGCAGGGCGAGGAACAACCAGCCCCAGCCCATCCCCGACCCCATCTGGTTCCAACCCACAATCCACCTCCACGCTGAGTCGTAGCGGTCGACACAAGCGGTGCCGTTGTCGGCCGGCGTGACGTACAAGAACGTGACGTACAAGAAAGCGTGTGATCCATCTGGTGACGCCGGTCAGGTCGACGGCGACGTCTTGGTGGTGGCCTTCCAGCTCGCGACAGACGGGCGCGCCCCGCGCAGGGTCTGCCTCTGCACGTCCTGCATCAGCTCACGACCGTCAGTGCCGTGAGCCGGGATGCGTTCCACCTCGATCGCGTTGGTCAGCGCACCGCCCGCGGTGGCCGCGCCGGTGAGGACGAGCAGCTTGAGACGGGCCGAGCTGCGCTGCGCTGGCGCGCGGCGCTCCGGTCAGGCCAGTGAGAGGAAGAGTTTCTGCAGCTTCTGCACATCGAGGGTGTCTTGGCCGTCGGACTCGAGCAGGCACTGCTTCATGCCCGAGGCGATGATCGCGAACCCGGCGCGGTCTAGGGCCTTGGAGACGGCGGAGAGCTGGGTGACGACGTCCTCGCAGTCCCGGCCCTCCTCAATCATGCGCACGACGCCGGCGAGCTGGCCCTGGGCGCGCTTGAGCCGGTTGACGACCTTGCCCATCTCGCTGGGGTCGAGCTCCATGACCGTGCCTCCCTCGTGCTGGTTCAGCCAATTTACCCCGCCGGGTATCGAGCCAGGTCGTGCCCACGGTGTGGTTGTCGTCATGCCCGCTGGAGGGCGGACAGGGCCGTGCGCAGCCGGCCGGCAGCCTCGTCTGCCACGGCGCCGAGCTGGTCGTTGTGGGTGACCCCGACCATGATCTGCGGGTCGAGGGCCTCGACGACGGTGCGGTGCGGGCCGGCGGAGCGCACGACGACGTTGCAGGGCAGGAGCAGTCCGATGGACTCCTCGGCCTGCAGGGCGCGGTGGGCCAGGGGTGGGTTGCAGGCGCCGAGGATGACCTGCGGGGGGATGTCGACGTCGAGCTTGTTCTTCAGTGTCGTGGCCATGTCGATCTCGGTCAGGATGCCGAAGCCCTGCCCGGCCAAAGCGTCGCGGACCGCGGTGACGGTCTGGTCGAACGGCTGGTCGACGGTGGTGGTGATGCTGTAGCTCATGGTTGCTCTCCGTTTCTCGGGTCGGACCTGACCGATGTCAGGCGGACTGCTTTTCCTGCTCCGCCAGCTGCGCGCGGACCTGGTCCATGTCCAGGTCGCGCACGGCCGCGATGACCTGTTCGAGCGCCGCCGGGGGCAGCGCACCCGGCTGGGCGAAGACGCCGATGCCGTCGCGGAAGGCCATCAACGTCGGGATGGAGGTGATGCCGGCCTGGGCGGAAAGGGACTGCTCGGCCTCGGTGTCGACCTTGGCGAACACGATGTCGTCGTGGGCCTGGGAGGCCCGCTCGTAGACGGGGGCGAACATCCGGCACGGGCCGCACCAGGACGCCCACCAGTCGACCAGGACGATGCCGTCCCGGTGGATGGTCTCCATGAAGGCGTGGGCGGTGAGGTTGACGGTAGCCATGTGGCGAACTCCCTTGCGTAGGTCTCCGGAAGATACCCTCCGGGGTATACAACACTCGTGGGACGCCGATATTCCGGTCCGGGTGCCCGCACCGGCGCGGGTCAGCTGGCGCAGCTGGCGTCGGTCTGGGTGAGGCGCTGGAGAAGCCCGAACCCCACCGCGGCGAGGGCTGCGGCGGCCATGGACGGCTGGTGCGGCGCCGCCTGGAGGAACCAGGCGGCCGCCAGGACCGTCATCGCCGCCATGGCCGCGCACGGGGAGCACCCGAGGTCCGGTCGGCGGCCCTTCCCGGGGCCGGGCAGGTAGGTCGCCAGCGTCGCGGCCGCAGCGACCGCCACGAGGGCGACGAGCACGGTCCACAGCGCAGCGGCGGGGAAGCCGCCGCCCGCGGCGACCAGCACGGCGAAGAGTGCGGGTGTGAGCACCGCCGTGGCGGTGACGCGGCGGCGGGGCCAGCGCCCGCCGCCGAGCCGGCCTGCCGCGGCGGAACCGACAAGGACTCGCGACGCCGGTCCGGTGGCCCGCTCACCGGCTGCGGCCGGGGCCAGCAGGACGTCGAGACCGTCACGGCCGCCCTCGAGGTAGGCCCGCCAGGCCGCGCCGGTGGTCCCTGCGCCTGCCTGCCCGACCCAACGGGCGCGCACGACCCTGATCCGGTCGGCCGGGTCGGCTCCCGGCTCGGCCGCGGTGAGCGCGCGTCGGGCCTGGGCCAGGGCGGCGATGGCACCCTCGTGGTACTTCGCCACGGAGCACGCCGAGCCGTCGCGGGAGAGCGTGCACAGGGACTGGTTCCCGGCCGTCTCGGTCAGTCGGGTCATCGCCTCGCGCTGGAGCGCCTCCGCCCGGGCGGCGTGGGCGGGCCCGGTGTCGGCGGGCCCGGTGTCGGTCGTCGGTCTGCAGGGCGCGGTCACTGGCAGGTGCACCGCTGGGCCGGGTCGAGACCGGACAGGACGGCGTCGACGTGCATGCCGCAGCCGGTCCAGGTTGTCTTGCCGCAGGTGGTGCAACGTGCGGGACTGCACATGGGTCATCTCCGGGGGTGGTCGTGCGTGTCGGGGCTCGTCGGTCGGCGTGCTCAGCGGCGGACGGCGCCGCCGGCGCGCTGCCAGGCGCCCATGCCGCCGGCAACGCTGGCGGCCTCGAAGCCGAGGTCGCGCAGCCGCTTCGCGGCGGTGCGTGAGCGCATGCCGCTCGCGCACACGACCACGACGGGGCCGTCCTTGGGTAGGCGCTGCGGGGCCTTGTCGAGCTGGCCGAGGGGGAGGTGGACAGCCTGGGGGGCGTGCCCGGTGCGCCACTCGTGGTGCTCGCGCACGTCGAGCAGGGCCGCGCCGTCACGGACCAGCTCGACCGCGCGCGCCGCGCTGACCGTCGAGCCGAGCCGCCCGTCGTCCGCGCCGCGGCCGAACAAGGCGCGCAGCCGGGTCACAAGGGTGGTGGTGGTCATGGGTGAACTCCTCTCAACCGGCACTATACCCCCGGGGGTATGATGGTGTCATGTGGCGGCGCGGCGAGCCGCGGCCTCGAGGGTCGTTGCCGGGCGGGGAATGCGGTCGGCGGGTGGCGCGTTATAGACTCCCGAACCTATACCCCCAGGGGTATCTTCTCAGGAAGGAAAGACCATGACTGAGGTCTCCATCGACCAGTTCGCCGCCGCGAAGGCGGACGGCGCGTTCGTCATCGACGTGCGCGAGCCGTTCGAGTACGTGCAGGGTCACGTCCCCGGTGCCGAGCTGCTCCCGCTGGGCGAGGTCGCGGAGCGGACCGCCGCTCTACCGACGAACCAGCCCGTATACGTCATCTGCGCCAGCGGTAACCGCAGCCGGCGCGCCACCGACCACCTGCGCGGTGCGGGCTTCGAGGCCTACTCGGTCCGCGGCGGAACCCAGGACTGGATCAGCGCCGGCAACACCGTCGTGACCGGCCCGCACGCCGCGGCGTGACCGCCACCTCACCCCCCTGAAAGGACCACCTTGATGGCCACCACGATTATCTCGATCGAGACCCCGTCCCTCGGCGACCGCAGCTACCTCGTCCACGACGGCGAGGTCGCCTTCGTCGTCGACCCCCAGCGCGACATCGACCGCGTCCTGGACGCCGCCGAGAAGGCGGGCGTGCGGATCACGCACGTCTTCGAGACCCACATCCACAACGACTACGTCACCGGCGGCTACGCCCTCGCCCAGCAGACCGGCGCGCGCTACTACGTCAACGCCGAGGACGAGGTCTCCTTCGAGCGCACCCAGATCCGCGACGGCCAGGTCGTCGAGGTCAGTCCCGCCCTGCGGGTGCGCGCCATGCACACCCCGGGCCACACCTTCACGCACCTGTCCTACGTGCTCGAGGGCGCCGAGCCCGCGGTGTTCTCCGGCGGGTCGTTGCTGTTCGGCTCCACCGGTCGGCCCGACCTGCTCGGCGAGGCCCACACCCACGACCTCGCCCGCCACCAGTACAGCTCCGCCCGCAGGCTCGCGGCCGAGCTGAGCGAGGACACCAAGGTCATGCCCACCCACGGCTTCGGCTCCTTCTGCGCCGCCACCTCCGCCGGCGGGAACACCACCGCCTCCACGATCGGCCAGGAGCGGCTGATCAACCCGGTGCTGAGCCAGGACGAGAGGGACTACGTCGCCGACACCCTCGCCGGCCTCGACGACTACCCCGCCTACTACGTGCACATGGGCCCGGCCAACGCCGTCGGCCCGAGCGCCTCGGACCTGTCCGAGCCCGAGCGGGCCGACAAGGACCAGCTCCGCCGCCGGCTCGCGGCCGGGGAGTGGCTGGTGGACCTGCGCACCCGCACCGCCTTCGCCGCCGGCCACGTGCCGGGCACGTTCAACTTCGGGCTGGACGGGCAGTTCGCCACCTATCTCGGCTGGCTGATCCCGTGGGGCACCCCGGTCACCCTGCTCGGGGAGTCCCGGGAGCAGGTCGCCGAGGCCCAGCGCGAGCTGACCCGGATCGGGATCGACCGCCCCGCCGCGGCCGCGACCGGCCGCCCGCAGGAGTGGACCGACGCCCCGCTCGCCACCTTGCCGTCCGCGAGCTTCACCGACCTCGCCCAGGTCCGCCACCACCGGCCCGTCACCGTCCTGGACGTGCGCCGGGGCAGCGAGTGGCGCGAGGCCCACATCGACGGCGCCGTGCACATCCCGATCCACGACATCGTCAAGCGCATGGACGAGGTGCCCGAGGGTGAGGTCTGGGTGCACTGCGCGTCCGGCTACCGCGCCTCCATCGCAGCCTCGCTGGTCGCGGCCACCGGCCGCCGCGTGGTCGTGGTCGACGACAGCTTCGACCGCTCCGCCCGGACCGCCGGCCTGCCCATCGTCACCGAGGCGACCCCGGCCTCCGCCTGACCGTGAGTGGGCTGCGGCCCCGCTTGTCACGGCAACCACCCCGGCACGCTCCGCGGTGCACGCACCACCGGGCGGGCACCTGGTGGGTCGCGTGCCCTCGAACCTCGGGAAGGACCCCCGGTCCGTGCTTGCCCTGACCCTGCCGATCGGCCTCGTCGTCGGCATCACCCTCGGCGCCCTCGGCGGCGGGGGATCCATCCTGACCGTCCCGGCCCTGGTCTACCTCCTCGGGCTCGACCCCCGGTCTGCGACGACCGGCTCGCTCGTCATCGTCGGCGTCACGACGCTGATCGGGATGCTCCCGCACCTGCGCGCCCGCCGGGTGCGCCTGGGGCAGGGCGTCGTCTTCGGCCTCCTCGGCCTGGGCGGGGCCTTCGTCGGCTCACTGCTGTCGACGGCGGTGCCCCAGAACGTCCTGCTCGCCGCCTTCGCGGGCCTCATGCTCGTCGTCGCCGCGGTGATGACCCGGCGCCGGTGGGCCGCCGCCCGCAACCAGGCCGCCGGCCACGGCCAGGTCGAGGCCCGGACCACCCCGGTGGTCTCCCTGCGCCCGTTCCGCTGCGACTGCCACGCCCTCGGCGTCCTGCTCCTGACGGCCACCGCCGTCGGGCTGCTGACCGGATTCTTCGGCGTGGGCGGCGGCTTCGCCGTCGTGCCCGCCCTCGTGCTGGCCATGCGGCTGCCCATGCCCGTGGCCGTCGGCACCTCCCTGGTGGTCATCACCATCAACAGCGCCAGTTCGCTGCTCTCCCGCCTCGGCCAGGACGTCACCCTCGACTGGGCCCTCATCGGCTCGTTCACCGCCGCGTCGGTGATCGGCAGCTTGATCGGCGCCCGGATCACCGCGAAGGTGAGCCCGGCTCGGCTCAACCTCGCCTTCACCGTGTTGCTGGTGGTCGTGGCGCTCTACACCGCGGCCCGCAGCATCCCGCAGTTCCTCTGACCCCGCTCCGGCCCCGAGGACCGTCACATGTCACAGATCGCGTCCGTCATCTCCCGCACGTCCCGGCCACGCCGGTGGGGCGATGCCGAGCAGCGCTCGATCGCCGGCATGGCAGCGGTGGTGCTGCTGCTCAACCTCGTCGGCTGGGGGGTTCTGCTCCTCGCCGTTGCGCCGCAGCGGCTGACCGTCGGCAGCGCCGGTGTGTTCGGCATCGGGCTGGGCGTGACCGCGTTCCTGCTCGGTGTGCGGCACGCCTTCGACGCCGACCACATCGCCGCCATCGACAACACCACCCGCAAGCTCATCGGCGAGAACCGGCCGGCGCTGAGCGTCGGGTTCTGGTTCTCCCTCGGCCACTCCAGCGTCGTCTTCGGCCTGGCCCTGCTGCTCGCCCTGGGCCTGCGGGCCGTCGCCGGCCCGGTCACGGACTCCGGCTCGGCGCTGCAGCAGACTCTCGGTACGGTCGGCTCGATCGCCGCCGGCACCTTCCTCATCCTCATCGGCCTTCTCAACCTCGGCTCCGTGAGGGGCATCGTGCGGGTGTTCCGCGAGATGCGCGGCGCCCCGCTCAACGACGCCGAGCTAGAACGGCACCTGAACAACCGCGGCCTGCTCGCCCGCCTGCTGGGCCGGTTCACGCGCCGCGTGACCAGGCCCTGGCACATGTACCCCGTGGGGCTGCTCATGGGCCTCGGGTTCGACACCGCCACCCAGGTCGCCCTGCTCGTCCTCGCCGGCGGTACCGTCGCCCTGACCCTGCCCTGGTACGCCATCCTCGTCCTGCCGGTGCTCTTCGCCGCCGGGATGAGCCTGTTCGACGCCGCCGACGGCGTCCTCATGGCACGCGCCTACCGGTGGGCCTTCCTGGCCCCGGTGCGGAAGGTCTACTACAACCTCACCGTCACGGTCCTGTCGGTCATCGCCGCCCTGGGCATCGGCGCCACCGTGCTGCTCCAGCTCCTCGCCGAGCACCTCCAACCCACCGGCGGGCTGCTCGGCTGGGTTGCCGGGCTCGACATGGGCAACGTCGGCTACGCCCTCGTCGCCCTGTTCGTCGGCGCGTGGCTGATCAGTCTCGTCGTCTGGCGCCTGGGCCGGGTCGAGCAGCGCTGGCAGGGGGCCAACATTGGGCCAATCGCCCGGTCGACGCGGTCTCCTTGATGTGGTCTTGATGTTCGGCGAACGGTCCCTTCATCTGCGTGCGCGACCGTTGCTCCCAAGTTGGAAAGCACTCACGGAAGGACACGAAGATGATGGGTTGGGGATGGGGAATGGGCGCCGGCGGCTGGATCGCCATGGTGATCTTCTGGGTAGCGGTACTCGCGCTGATCATCTGGGCGGTCATGCGGGTGTTCCCGGCCGGTGGTGGCCGGGGCTCCGCGCCGCGGGCCGAGACCCCGCAGGAGATCCTGGACCGGCGGTTCGCCTCCGGTGAGATCGACTCCGAGACCTACCGCGCCATGCGCGCCGCGCTGGACTCCGGCCGGGTGGATCGGGAACTGTCATGAGGCGTGCGATCTCACGGTTCCTGGTGCCCGCCGTGGCCGTGGTCGGTGCCCTTGGCTCGGGCGCCTGGCTGGTAACCCAGGAGATCCCGGCCTGGGCGTCGGCGATCCCATGGGCGACGCTCAACGCTCAGAACGGTCCGGACCGGATTGGCTCGGGCCCGGGGATGATGGGCGCCGTGGGCACGGGAATGACGGACGGCACCGGGATGGGCGGCAACGGCACCGGGATGATGGGCAGCGCCGGCACGGGAATGATGGGCAGCGCCGGCACGGGAATGATGGGCTGGGTCGGCGGCAACGCCGGCCCGGTGGCTGACCTGGATGGCGCCCGTGAACAGGCCGCCGGCTTCGCCCGGTTCCTGGGCGGTGATCTCCGTGTCGGTGAGGTGATGCGGTTCTCGAACCACTACTACGCCCAGATCCTGAACCCCGAGGGGTCGAGGGTCACCGAGGTGTTGGTGGATCCCGGCACCGGCCGCGTCCAGGTGGAGTTCGGCCCGGCCATGATGTGGAACTCCCGCTACGGGATGGCCGCCGCCGCTTCCGGCACGCCGGAGGTGGCCCCCGAGGAGGCCCGTGCCGCGGCGGAGCGCGCGCGGGGAGGGGACGGGACCACCGTCGGGCCTGCGGAGGAGTTCCCGGGCTACTACACCCTCCACACGCTCCAGGACGGCGAGATCGAGGGCATGGTGTCGGTCAACGCGGCCACCGGCGCGGTGTGGTCCCACGGCTGGCACGGCAGCTTCGTTGAGATGTCGGAGGACGGGTGAGTCTCGGTTCGGGCACGGCACAGCCCGTGGCTCGTGGCGGCACGCCGCCGCGGCCGCGGGTCCTCGTCGTGGAGGACGAGCCCGCCATCGCGCGGGTGGTCGCGCACTGTAGGCGACTATGCGCTGTACATCGCCGCAGATCACGAGGAATCGGGCGAGCGCTGTGGGTGTGAATATCTTGGATTGAACGGATATCCCACCATGGCTCAGATAGTCAGCATCCACCTCGACACCGAGGACCCGACGACATCACCCGCGCTGGAGGTCGACCACGTAGCGGCGCGCTCGTGGAACGGTTGGGCCGTGCCCGTCACAACGGCGCAGGCGCTCCGAGACTTCATCGCCGCGTGGGCCGAGATGGACCCCAATGGCACGTGGCGGCCTCAAGGCATCCGTGAGGCGTGGGTCAACGGTCACGGCGACATCGTCGACACGATGCCGGGCGACGACGACGTCGCGGCGCGGCCCGTCCTGATCTATGAGGACGGCGAGAGCGACCCCGATGTCTGGGAAGCGGCTCGCAGCAGGAGCGGCGCGGTCCTCGCCGATGGCGAGTGGAGCACGCTCTACGTCCTCGACGGCTGGACGTGGATCGAGGTTGTCCGATGAGCACGAACCGCGAGATCCGCCGAACCCTCGACATTCGTGAGCGCGCCAAGCGTGCCGGCTCGCACTTCTTCGACGCCGACACAATGCGCTTCTTCTCCTCGCGCCTGCTGGAGGTCACATGGCTTACCGCCGACGTCGCGCGGATCGTGACATCCGACCGGCCTCCCAGCGGTCCACGCTGCTACAGCGTGCGAGAAGCGCACTTCATCGCCAACCGCGCGACCGTGGAGCGCGCCTACTTCGACACCCTCGCCACCTATGCCACCGCCGCGACCGCCCGGCGTCATCTGCGCGACGACCGCGCGCGCTTG